>JBIKOZ010000144.1:0-5271 GCA_044357745.1 Limnohabitans sp.
GACCCTGCTGCCAAAACCGAAAAGCCTGCCATTTGGACGGCTGTGGTGCTGACTGTGGCTTTGCCTTTTGGTGCCATGGGCTTTTATATGTGGGTGGGCCAACCTGAGGCCTTGAACCCTTTGGCCCTGAAATCTCCAGAGCAAGCTGACCCCAAAGACATGGCCAAATTGGCGCAGACTTTGGCAGAAAAACTTCAAGACAAACCCGACAATTTGCAAGGTTGGGTCATGTTGGGGCGAACCTACCGCACCTTAGAAAATTTTGATGCGGCCCTGAGAGCTTACGACACTGCACTCAAGCTATCGGCCGATGACGACTTAAGCTTGGAGCGAATTGAGGTCATCGCGATGCAACGCCAAGGTCAATTTGACGGTGAACCTTGGCGCGTCATTCGCGACATCTTGAAGAAAGATCCTCAACACTTTGGCGCCTTGCTCACTGCCGGAACTGCCTCTTACGCAGAAGGTAAGTATGCCGATGCACTGAAATTTTGGGAGCAGGCGCGGCAGCCTTTAGAAGCTAACCATCCTGATTTGGCCGGCTTGGAAAATGCTATTGCGACTGTTCGTGACCAGTTGGGCATGCCGCCTAAAGCCAACGCTTCAGCGTCTTCAGCACCCGCCTCTGGTGGTTCTAATGCCAATGCCCTGTCTTCAGGTCTCAATGTCACTGGCCAAATAACCTTGGCTGCTGCGCTCAAGGCCAAGGCCAGTCCCAATGATGCGGTTTTTGTCTATGCCACCCTTGCCAACGGCGATCGAATGCCCTTGGCCATTTTCAAGACCACCGTGTCGCAGCTTCCGATGAATTTCACCCTGGACGATTCAACGGCCATGATGCCTGAGCGCAAGCTCTCCACGGCAGGTGAGGTGCTGGTCAAAGTGCGCGTGTCCAAGTCTGGCAATGCCATCCCCCAAGCAGGCGATTTGACGGGCAGTGTAGGGCCCGTCAAAGTGGGCTCCAAAGGTCTGAAATTAGAAATCAAGGATCAGATTCCTTGATGCAGAGCAAGGCGCTGCCTAGTTCAAAGGCGTAGTCTCAATTCTTTTTCTGTCGGTATTTTTGCCGCACATCCCCAAGAAATTTCACATCAGAAAGATGCGAAGTGCATTTGCGAACAGTGGCTCGGCATGAGTTGTCGCTGGCGAAGGCGCGCATGGGCGCATCTTCAAGTTACTTCACCGCGCCAGAGTAAATGAAACGGCCACCCCATATTTGTTGAGCATCGATTAGTGTAGCTCTGGGGTTGATCGACTAATTCAACTCAATGATCGCTGAGGGGATTTGATCCGTCAGCCAAAACTGGTCGGCTTTAAAGACTACCAAAATGGGGTTCATCGCGGCGGGCAGTTGCAGTTGAACTCTGCTAATCGGTTGTTTGGATTGAACGGTCGAAGTCACGTTCATTGGATCAATATGCGCATTGGTTGTTTGTGGCAAATTAAGCAATATCAAGCTGCTGACCAAAGCATTGCGCAAGATTTTATGTTCGGGTAACTGCCACTGCTTGAGTTGCAATTTCGTGCCTGATGGTAAAACCAAAAAAGCCCTGTCGGACAGTCTGGCGCTGACCTGAGCAATCTGGCGATCAAACGCTTGGTCTGACAGCTCAATCTGAGCATTTAAAAAGGCAGAGTAGCTAGTTTTCGGCGCCAACATGCGATGCAATAGGGTTGGTAAGTTAAGCGCGAAGTTGAAGCTGATAGCCGAGTTTGCCTCTCGCTTGATTTCAACACTATTTTGATGCGCAAGATCCTGCGCTTCTGCTGCTTTGAAACACAAGAAAAGGCAGCTGGCTGCCAGAAAAAAAACTTTTTTAATCAATTTCAAAAATGACAAGCCTTATTGGGAACAGCCCGTTTGCGTGGTATTCGGCGTGCCACCCATGTATTTGTTGGAGTTGAAATTACCGCCCCCTCTGAAGCAGGGAATCAGTGAAGTTTTACCAATGTAAGCACCTTTCATCAACACATGAAGCGTACTTTTATAGCTTGTAGATTCTCCGGAAGGTTGATAGTCAACGACTGTGTGCGCGTGGTAGTGGTAGCCCATCGCGTCATGGTTGTGACCACCAAACTCATCTAAAGATGTGGTGTAGCCCTTCAAGGATGTGTCTGTCGTTCTGTAAATTCCAAACATTGCAATGCCGTCATATCCAAATCCAATCAAGGGAGGATGGCTGACACCTGAATAGTCTGAATCGTTGTAAAGACCCAGCGCTGCGCCGGATTGGTAACCATCGGCGTGGCAATGAGGACCACCGCCACCTTGACCCACGTGACAGCCACTGGCCGATAGCTCGCCTCGCAAAGTCGATGGCAAGAGGGTATTGTTGAAAATTGGAAACATGACAGACCCGTCAATCAATATGCCGTTGTCCGCGGTGTCGGCATAGGAATAAACATCTTTGGGTTTTGTTGTGCTTGGTACGTCACTCCATAAAGTTCTGGTGAATGTGTTGTCCGTGACGGCCGTGACTTGGCCATAATCTTTCAGGGGGATCATGGAAACATAGTTTTCCAAATTTGAATAACGGGTCACTTTGGAATTTGGGTAATCGCCCGTCCCGTCGCCTGGTGGCTGAGGAACGTCCTTCAATCCATTGGGGGAGGCTGGGTTGCCGTAGTTCACAACCACCATGAACGGATGGTATTTTCCGGATGAGTCTTGCTCGTTGGTGAAGTAAACATAGGGCACCAAATTTTGCCCAGGTTTGCCATCGGAAATGGCGTCACTGACAAGAATGTTTGCCAATGCGGCATCTCGAAACGCTGAATAAAGCGCGGGTGCATATCGCAATTTTTCCCCATTGGCCTCTAAAGTTGTCTTGATCGTTGCCAGCAACGAATCAGCGGATATTTTGGTGGCAGCATTGCTTCCAATACTTGCTATTTGCGCTTGGTAGGTAGATTTCACATTGCTGTAAATCCTAGTTGTAACTTCATTGGCGGTGTAAGTGATTTTGGACTTGAAGGGCGCAGTGGCATTGCTGACCATGACCACCGTTTGTGAATTCATAAAACCCGGAATGCCAAAATCTAGGGGTGTTGGGTAGAGGTATAAGGGAGTCCCGGTGCTTGACAAGGTGTATGTACTAGAAGCTAAGTTAATGAATTGCCCCGACCTTGTAAAGCCAGTGTCGAGGGTGTAAGAGGCTGCATAGGGAATGGCCGCTGTGGAAGCTGCATAAGAATAAATGTATCTATTTTTTGCCTGTAGCAAACGTGTGCTTGCATCATATGCAAAGGTGACATAGCCGTTGGCAGTGGCGGCAGTCTTCCCGAAATTATTTCTGAACTTCAAGGTGCCAGTGACGGCTTCCACATCAATCGAGTTATTGGGATGCAAGTGCGAGTCCAGCCTGTAATAACCATCACTGGTCGTCACGAGTTGAATGGTTTTTGATAACTAACTGTTGTAGGTGGAAGTTGAAGTCACTGTTTCAGCCGTGAGCGCGTAACCCGCGGTGGTGCTGTCGGCGTAAGTTGTTCCAATCGTCATGTAGCTAGAGGAACTACTTGCTGCTGCAGCATTTGAAATCATGTAACGCGAACGGTTGGCCACACTGTTGGTGACCACAAGCGTTGTGCTGGGTGTGTAGCTTTGAGCCACTAAAGTTGCAAAATTGGCCGGTGTTGTATAAGTCAGTGCGACTGATTCAGTTGCAGGCGTTTCGCTGGTTGACGTGGTGGAGCTACCACCGCCGCTGCAAGCAACCAATCCCAATAAGACCAAGCCCATCAGGGCAAAGTTCAGTCTATGTTTCATTTAGGCATTCCTTATGTTGATTTAATTTTTTATTTGTGATGATCATCAAATCATCGGTTGAATCATTCGTTCAATGAGCCAAAAGATTCCGATGATTAATGCGCCAATGCCTGCGGCACGTTGCCAAATAAAATCTTGTGTGGTGCCGACTATAAGGCGAAATCCCCAGACCCAAACTCCCAGGGCCAGTGCCACTGCCAATTGCCCCAACTCAATGCCAATGTTGAAACCTAGAATGCACCACATTGGGGAGGGATTCAATGCAATCAGTTGGCTCCCGCCCATGTCCTGCATTGCATTCGCAAAGCCAAGACCATGTACCAAGCCCAGACCCAATACAAGCAGCAGCTCTGTGCGAAGCGCAATTTTAACTTGGAGTAGGTGGAGTGCCGCGATACAGACAATGGATGCCGCAATGGCGGGTTCAACAATGTCTTCGGGCACAGAGATCCAACCGAATGAAGCCAAGCCAAAAGTCAAACCATGTGCGAGCGTAAAGGCCGTTAACAAGGCAGCCCAACGCCGGACGCTGATACCGCTGGCCAGAAGCGCTACTAAAAAAACGAGATGGTCAGCACCGCTCATGATGTGGTCAAAACCGTGGTGGGCAAAGTTAACGAGATGGCGATGCACTGGCGCAAAGAACTCAAGACGCGGCTGAAGGGGCGACAAGAGCCCAGCTTCCTCTGAAACTGTCTGTCCGTTTTGGGTGCGGGTCATGCGCACCTTGATTGTTTCTAAGGGCGTACCCGACTTAAAGGGCGCTTGCGTGCTAGGCGTTGGCCACAAGTTGTAGTCAAGCGTCACCAGCTTAGGGGGTTCATCCCAAGTTGCAAAACCCAATACGGCCAATTGTGGGGACAAGGACCCTGGCGCAGAAGTGCCGACAGAGACCGGGCTTAAAACCATTTGCCGCCAAACAGCACTGCGGCCATCGCCCATCAAACGCAGACCACTTTGCAGTCTAGAAATGAGTTCTTGTTGATGAGTTTTAATTTCAGCCGAATCTAGCGTGCCATCTGCGTTGTCGTCTGCGCTGGAAAATGCAGCAGCGGGTAATGACATGGCTAAAAATATTTTCTCTCCCACAAGGTTCACAGACCCTTGACCCACGTCCACGATATGCGCGAAGACCAACACGGGCGTCATCCATCCGATGCAAAGGAAAAAATACCCGCAGACTCGGTGAAATTTAGACAGACAGCGAAACAGATGCATCTTGGACTGAGAATGGAGGCTGGTAATCAAGAGATGCGGCCATCGTGGATGTCGCCATCAAAATCAGAAAGAGTGAGGTGGGTAGGCGCAGCAACAGCAGGTAAAAATTCTTAAGTGCACTCGCCATGTTTCGAGTGCGCCACCCTTTTAACTCTAACGCCACTTATTTGAAGTCATAGGTAATGGCAAAGAACCCGTTCATTTGCGATTTGAGCCCCACCAAAGGGCTGTCCGATATGTTTCGATCAAACCATTTATTTCTAAGATTGAACTTCAAACTGGTA
>JBIKOZ010000059.1:0-7541 GCA_044357745.1 Limnohabitans sp.
TTTTACACCTTGCAGCGCTACGGTTCCTCAGAGGCGTTGGGTTTGCTGGTGGCTCTTAGCTTGGTGCGTGAATTGGGGCCCGTTGTGGCGGCCCTTTTGTTTGCAGGGCGAGCTGGCGCGTCCATCACGGCTGAGATTGGTTTGATGCGCGCGGGCGAGCAACTCACAGCTTTGGAAATGATGGCTGTAGATCCCAAACTGCGCGTCTTAGCACCTCGTTTGTGGGGCGGCATTATTGCCTTGCCCATCTTGACGGCGGTGTTCAGTGCCGTCGGCATTTTAGGCGGCTATGCGGTGGGCGTGCTGTTGATCGGCGTCGATTCAGGCGCGTTTTGGAGCCAAATGCAAAGCGGTGTTGACGTCTTCAAAGATGTTGGCAACGGCATGATCAAAAGTGTGGTTTTCGGCATCGCCGTGACCTTCATTGCCTTGCTACAAGGGTATGTGGCGCAGCCCACACCTGATGGCGTTGCCTCCGCGACGACGCGAAGCGTTGTGATTTCTTCTTTGTCGGTGTTGGGGCTGGACTTCATCCTCACCGTGATGATGTTCAGTATTTAAGGAGGACGTGATGCAACGTTCAAAAAATGATGTGTGGGTGGGTTTGTTTGTTTTAGTCGGTCTGGCGGCCGTGTTTTTCTTGGCGCTGAAATCAGCCAACTTGCTGCAATACAGCTGGGCCCAAGATTACAAGGTCACCGCCAAATTTGACAACATTGGGGGGCTGAAAAAGGGCGCCGCCGTGAAGAGTGCGGGTGTGGTGGTCGGCCGTGTGGAATCCATCCAGTTTGACGGCGAAAGCTACCAAGCCAAAGTGAGTTTGGCTTTGCAAAATAAATATGCTTTCCCCAAAGACAGCTCGTTGAAAATTCTGACCAGTGGTTTGTTGGGCGAACAATACGTGGGCATTTTGGCGGGAGCAGATGAGAAAAATCTGGTGGCGGGTGACAATATCGGCTCGACGCAGTCTGCGGTTGTGTTGGAAAATCTGATCAGCCAATTTTTATACAGCAAAGCATCTGACGCACCGACGCCCCCTGCTGCTGCATCCGGAACCAAGTAATGAAATTTTTCTGGCGATTGCGCCTTGTGTTCTTGGTGCTCACAGTGCTGCTGATGCAGGGCTGCGCATCTGTGCGAGGTCCCGATCCTGCCGATCCCTTAGAGTCTTTGAACCGAAAAGTCACGGTCTTCAATGATGCTGCAGATGATTTGGTACTGCGTCCTGTGGCGATCTTTTACAGCAATCTGTTGCCTTCAGTTGTCAAAAAAGGCATCAGCAATTTCTTCAGCAATCAAAGTGACGTGATGTCATTTTTCAACAGTTTGGCGCAGCTCAAAATGGAAGCTGCTTTAAAAAATGTTGCGCGGGTGGGCATCAACACAACCATTGGTTTAGGTGGCATCATTGATTGGGCGACAGAGTTTCGCATCGACAAACAAAAAGAAGATTTTGGACAAACCATGGCTTTCTGGGGCGTCTCTTCTGGGCCTTATGTGGTGCTGCCTTTTTTCGGTCCTTCCACTGTGCGTGACAGCTTCGGTTTGTGGGTGGACAGCAAAACCGATATCAGTCAGCAGTTGAAGGACGCAGGCGGTCGCAATGCGCTCACGCTGCTGCGCCTGACAGACAAACGTGAACGTTATCTGGCCTTGTCTGACGCTGTGCGCCAAGCGTCCTTAGACCCCTATACCTTTACGCGTGATGCTTATTTGCAAAAGCGCATCAACGACATCTATGACGGCAACCCACCCGTCTTGGATGACTTTGACGAGTCCGATGATGCGGCACCCATGGTGGCGCCGAATCAATCGATGATGACAGGCCAGCCCAGCCCTCAAAAACCCTAAAGTCAGGTTTTGTAGGCTTTGCGAGACAGTACGCAGCTTTGGGGTGGGTGGCTGCTTCAACTTTTCCCAGCCTGGCGCGTTAAAGGGCATGAGACTCTTTATGATGTTGACCTATGAACCGGAATTTATTGACTTTTCCCATCCAACTTTTTTTGGCGCTGGCCATCTCGCTGGGCTTTGCGTCAGCATGGGCTGCAGACGAAGCACCTGATGCATTTGTCAAACGCATTTCCAATGAAACCCTAGATGCCGTCCGCAACGACAAGGCCATCAAGGGCGGCGATATTAACAAAATCATGCAATTGGTTGACAACAAGCTGATGCAGCACGTCAATTTCCGCCGCATGACCGCTTTGGCAACCGGTCCTGGCTGGCGCAAGGCAACGCCAGAGCAGCAAGAGCGACTGCAAGCAGAATTCAAGATTCTGCTGATCAGAACCTACTCGGGTGCCTTGGTTCAAATCAATGATCAAGTCATTGAAGTGAAGCCCTTGCGCGGTGCCGTGGATGATAAAAATCTGGTGGTTCAAACCGAAGTTCGAGGCAAAGGCGAACCCATTCAGCTTGATTACCGTTTGGAAAAAACCCCAGGGGATGGCGCTGGATGGAAAATTTTTGACCTCAACGTGTTGGGCATTTGGCTGGTTGAAAACTATCGCTCCCAATTTTCCAAAGAGATCAATGCGGGTGGTGTAGATGGCCTGATCAAGAGTTTGTCTGAACGAAACAAGTCAAACGCCAAAAAACCCTGATTCAAATGTCCAAAGCATTGTTGACCCTTCCTTCCGATTTGCGGCACAGCAACGCGTCAGCTTGCTTGGTTCAATTGCAATCACAAATTAGAAGCAGCGCCGACGCAGAGGTCGAAATTCAAGCAGGTCACCTGGCCGACTTCGACTCCTCTGCCTTGGCTGTGTTGTTGGGATGCCGGCGTGAAGCGGAAAGTTTGTCCAAATCATTGAAATTCAAGCAATTCCCGCCCAAATTGCGCGAATTGGCCCTACTTTATGGCGTCTCCGAGCTCTTGGTCGAAAGCGCATGAACGTAAAATAGGGGTTCATGCCCGCCATCTCTTTTCAATCCGTTTCCAAAACATTTCCTGCCAAATCAGCTGGCAGTCAGCCATTCAAGGCGCTCAACGACGTCAGCTTTGACATCGCTGAGGGAGAGTTCTTTGGTTTGCTGGGCCCCAATGGTGCCGGGAAGACCACGCTCATCAGCATTTTGGCGGGGCTGACCCGTGCCACCGAGGGCCGTGTCTTGGTGCATGGCCATGATGTCCAAAAAGATTATGCGCAATCGCGTCGCATGTTGGGCGTGGTGCCACAAGAACTGGTGTTTGACCCTTTCTTCTCTGTCCGTGAGGCGCTGAGATTTCAGTCCGGCTATTTTGGCGTCAAGAAAAACGATGCTTGGATCGACGAATTGTTGGCGCATTTGGGTCTCACTGACAAAGCCAATGCCAACATGCGCCAGCTCTCGGGCGGCATGAAACGTCGCGTGTTGGTGGCGCAAGCCTTGGTCCACAAACCGCGAGTGATCGTGCTTGACGAGCCCACAGCGGGCGTCGATGTAGAGCTGCGGCAAACGCTGTGGCAATTTATTGCCAACTTAAACCGTGAGGGGCATACCGTTTTGCTCACCACTCATTATTTGGAAGAAGCTGAAGCCCTGTGCGGCCGTTTGGCCATGCTCAAGCAGGGTCGTGTGTTGGCCTTGGCCAGTACCTCTGAGTTGCTTAAATCTGCTGCCAGCAATGTGCTGCGCTTTAAATTGAATGGGCAGTTGCCAGAGGCCTTGGCCAGCAAGGCACGCATCACAGGTCGCATTGTTCAGTTTCCAGCCAAAGACGCCTTGGACATTGAAAATTATTTGGCCGCTGTGCGGCAGGCAGGCCTGACGGCAGAGGACATCGAAATTCGCAAAGCCGATTTGGAAGACGTCTTTTTAGACGTCATGGCAGAGGGCAAAGTATGAGCGGCTGGCGCATGTTATTCTACAAAGAAGTGCTGCGCTTTTGGAAGGTGGCCTTTCAGACTATCGCCGCGCCGGTGCTCACATCTGTTTTGTACATGATGATTTTTGGCCACGTGTTAGAAGATCACGTGAAGGTCTATGACGCGGTGCCTTACACAGCGTTCTTGGTGCCGGGCCTCATCATGATGAGCGTTTTGCAAAATGCTTTTGCCAACAGTTCGTCCAGTTTGGTTCAAAGCAAAATCATGGGCAATTTGGTGTTTTTATTGCTCACGCCCTTGTCGCATTGGCATTGGTTTGTAGCCTATGTGGGCTCATCGATGCTGCGTGGCTTGGCGGTTGGCTTGGGTGTTTTTGCCGTCACGGTTTGGTTTGCACCCCTTCAATACCAGGCGCCACTGTGGATCTTGGCTTTTGCCTTTCTGGGCGCAGGCCTGTTAAGTGCCATGGGTTTGGTGGCAGGTTTGTGGTCTGAAAAGTTTGACCAAATGGCCGCTTTTCAAAGCTTCGTCATCATGCCCATGACGTTTTTGTCGGGCGTGTTTTATTCCATTCACTCTCTGCCAGCTTTCTGGCAAAAATTGAGTCACTTAAATCCTTTCTTTTACATGATCGATGGTTTTAGATACGGTTTCTTTGGTCAAAGTGATGTGTCGCCGTGGGTCAGTTTGGCGGTGGTCTCTGTCGCTTTTTTGGCGGTCAGCGTTCTGGCAATTCAGTTGCTGAAATCTGGCTACAAGATCAGAGGTTAAATCGAAGTTCCTTTTACAAACTATGACAGCAGAACAAATACAAGCCATGATTGCCGCAGGCCTTCCCTGTGACCACCTCGAAGTCAGTGGCGACGGCCGTCATTGGCAAGCCGTGGTGGTGTCTCCTCAATTTGAAGGACTGCGGCCCATTGGGCGGCATCAAAAGGTTTATGCCACCTTGGGTCAAAAAATGCTCAACGATGAAGTGCATGCTTTGTCGATGAAAACCTTCACGCCTGCCGAATGGGCCAAAGCGCAAGGCTAATTTGCGCAATAGAGCATAAAAAATGGACAAACTCATCATTCGTGGTGGCCATTCTCTGAATGGCGACATTGAAATTTCAGGGGCAAAGAATGCGGCCTTGCCAGAGCTTTGCGCCGCCTTGCTAACCGATCAAATGGTGACATTGCGCAACGTGCCCAAGTTGCAAGATGTCAGCACCATGCTCAAACTGATTCGCAACATGGGCGTCACGTGTGCCCATGAGGAAGACGGCTCGGTGCGCTTGAATGCAGGCCCGTTGAACAACCCAGAAGCACCTTATGAAATGGTGAAAACCATGCGCGCCTCGGTGCTGGCATTGGGTCCTCTGTTGGCCAGATTTGGCAACGCACGTGTGTCCTTGCCAGGCGGCTGCGCCATTGGCTCACGGCCAGTTGATCAGCACATCAAGGGCTTGCAAGCCATGGGTGCAAAAATTGTCGTTGAGCATGGGTACATGGTGGCGAGTTTGGCCAAGGGCCGCACGCGACTCAAGGGGGCGCGCATCGCCACCGACATGGTGACGGTGACGGGTACTGAAAACTTTTTGATGGCGGCGGCTTTGGCTGAAGGCGAAACTGTTTTGGAAAATGCAGCGCAAGAACCAGAGATTCCAGATCTGGCAGAAATGCTGATTCGCATGGGTGCCAAGATTCAAGGTCATGGCACCAGCCGCATTCATGTCCAGGGTGTCGAGAAGCTCAACGGTTGTGACCATGCTGTTGTAGCGGACCGAATTGAAGCTGGAACTTTTTTGTGCGCCGTGGCTGCGACAGGGGGCGATGTGATTTTGAAACATGCCCGCGGTGACCATTTGGATGCGGTGATCGATAAGCTGCGTGACGCAGGTGCTGAGATTGAGGTGGGCTCTGATTTTGTCAGAGTCAAATCTTCAGGCCGCATGAAAGCGCAGAGTTTTAGAACGACTGAATATCCGGGCTTTCCAACAGACATGCAAGCTCAGTTCATGGCCTTGAATTGCATTGCAGAAGGCACCAGCAAAGTCACGGAAACCATTTTTGAAAATCGTTTCATGCACGTCAATGAGTTGGTTCGTTTGGGCGCCAATATTCAAATTGACGGCAAGGTCTCGGTGGTGCAAGGTGTGACGCAGTTGTCAGGTGCGACCGTCATGGCCACCGATCTGCGTGCATCTGCCAGTCTGGTGATTGCCGGTCTGGTGGCTGAAGGCGAAACCATTGTCGATCGCATCTATCACCTTGATCGGGGTTACGACAGAATGGAAGCCAAGTTGCGCAAAGTCGGTGCGCAAATTGAACGCTCCAAATAACAGGAAATGACATGATTACCTTGGCCTTGTCCAAAGGACGAATTTTTGATGAAACCTTGCCGCTTTTAAAAGCCGCAGGGATTGAGGTTTTAGAGGATCCTGAAACGTCTCGCAAGCTTATTTTGTCGACCAACAAGCCGGGTGTCCGCGTGGTGTTGGTGCGCGCTACCGATGTGCCCACTTATGTCGAATATGGTGGCGCAGATCTAGGCGTCACCGGAAAAGACACACTCATTGAGCATGGTGGACAAGGCTTGTATCAACCGCTCGATTTACAAATTGCCAAATGCCGCATGAGTGTGGCCGTCAGGGCTGACTTCGACTATGCCTCTGCGGTCCGTTCTGGCTCCCGCTTGAGCGTCGCCACCAAGTACACCAGCATTGCGCGTGATTTCTTTGCGCAAAAAGGGGTCCACGTGGACCTGATCAAGTTGTATGGCAGCATGGAATTGGCACCCCTCACGGGCTTGGCAGATGCCATCGTTGACCTGGTTTCTACGGGCAGCACCTTGAAGGCAAATCACCTCATTGAAGTGGAGCGCATCATGGACATCAGCGCTCGTTTGGTGGTCAATCAAGCGTCGCTCAAATTGAAGCAAGCCCCTATTCGCGAAATGATTGATGCCTTCTCGAGTGCGGTTGCTGCTGGGCAAGGCGCTTAAGTCAAGAACGGAGAGAAGAGTGATATGACGCTTGTTGCAAAAGCTCTGCGATTAAAAACCACTGATTCAGATTTTGAACCAGCGTTTCAAAAGCGCCTGCATTGGTCCGCGGATGCGGATGCCGCCATTGAGTCGCGGGTGGCCGATATCTTGGCCGATGTTCAAACGCGGGGTGATGCGGCGGTGTTGGAATACACCCAGCGCTTTGATGGTTTGAAGGCAGACAGCATGCAGCAACTGGTTCTCACGCAGGCAGAACTCAAGGCCGCCTTTGAAGGTTTGCCTGCTGTGCAGAAAGAAGCCTTGCAAGCCGCTGCCAAGCGCGTGCGCAGCTACCATGAAGCACAGAAAAAAGCGTCGGGTGAAAGCTGGTCCTACAAAGACGAGGATGGCACTTTACTGGGACAAAAAGTCACGCCATTAGACCGTGTGGGCATTTATGTGCCTGGCGGCAAAGCGGCCTATCCTTCCTCGGTTTTGATGAACGCCATTCCTGCGCATGTGGCTGGCGTGGCAGAGATCATCATGGTGGTGCCCACGCCTCAAGGTGTGAAAAATTCCTTGGTGTTGGCCGCGGCTTATGTGGCGGGCGTTTCACGTGCATTCACCATTGGCGGTGCCCAGGCGGTGGCGGCTTTGGCCTATGGCACCGCAACGGTTCCCAAAGTAGACAAAATAACCGGCCCTGGCAATGCCTATGTGGCCAGCGCCAAGAAGCGCGTTTTTGGCACCGTGGGCATTGACAT
>JBIKOZ010000060.1:0-7342 GCA_044357745.1 Limnohabitans sp.
ATGACCATTTTGCAAGCCGGTGACCATGTGGTCGCAGCAGGCGCACTTTACGGAGGATCGGTCACCCTGCTGTCGGTAAGCCTGGCCAAATTTGGCATTCAAACGACCTTTGTCGATGCGAGCAAGCCAGCGGCTTTCGCAGCCGCCATCCAATCAAATACCCGAGCTGTCTATGCCGAGAGCTTGGGTAACCCCAGCATGTTGATCTTGGACATCAGCGCTGTGGCCGAGGTTGCACACGCACATGGATTGCCTCTCATCATCGACAACACGGTCCCAAGCCCTGTACTTTGCAACCCCCTCCACTTAGGTGCCGATGTGGTGGTTCATTCGGCCACCAAATATTTGGCTGGTCACGGAACCACCTTGGGCGGCATCATTGTTGAAAGCGGAAAATTCCCTTGGGACAACGGTAAATTCCCTGGAATGACAGAGCCCTCCAAGGGCTACCATGGCGTCAAGTTTTATGAAACCTTTGGTGACTTTGGCTTCACCATGAGATGCCGCATGGAATGTCTGCGCGTTTATGGCGCCTCCCTGAGCCCCATGAGTGCATGGCAAATATTGCAAGGCGTTGAGACGCTGCCCTTGCGAATGGAAAGGCACTGTCGCAATGCTTTGGCCGTCGCGAATTTTCTGAAGCAAGATTCCCGCGTTGCCTGGGTCAATTACCCCGGCCTACCCGAGCATCCGCAACATGAACTCATGAAAAAACAAATGAGCGGCGCCTCCGGCTTATTGGCCTTTGGCGTCAAGGGCGGACTTGTCCAAGGCGTGAAGTTCATCGAAGCGGCAAAGTTCATGAGCCATCTGGTCAATATTGGCGATACGCGCACATTGATCAGCCACCCAGCCAGCACCACGCACCGACAACTTGATGAAGCGCAACAATTGGCTGCAGGCGTTGGCCCTGACATGGTTAGAATTTCAGTGGGTTTGGAGCACATCGATGATATTTTGTGGGACATCGATCAGGCACTGAATGCCGCCACTGTGTAAGAATTTCGCATTGAAAGCTTGAACATGACCTCAATTTTTGAGCAGGGCTTAGATAAAAACGTTGCCAACTTCACAGCCTTGTCGCCCGTTAGTTTTGTGGAGAGAAGTGCGGAGGTATTTGGCGATTTACCTTCGGTCATTCATGGCCAAAGAAGATACACATGGTCTCAAACGCGAGATCGTTCTGCCAGATTGGCGGCTGCTTTGAAATCTTTGGGCATCGGCAGAGGCAACACCGTCAGTGCCATGCTTCCCAACACGCCAGAAATGGTAGAAGTGCATTACGCAGTGCCCGCCCTCAATGCCGTCTTGAATGCCTTGAACACACGGCTGGATGCCGCGCTCATTGCTTGGCAACTGAATCACTGCGAATCGCAGGTTTTGATCACCGATCGAGAATTTTCGCCTGTCATTTCAAAGGCGCTTGCCATTCTCAAAACTGAACACGGCAAAGACATTGTTGTAATCGATGTTTGCGACAGCGAATTCACTGGCGTGGGCGAACAACTGGGGGCATATGAATACGAAGCATGGTTGGCTTCTCATGCCCCATTGGCAAGGTTAGAAGGTCCTCAAGACGAATGGGATGCCATTGCCGTGAGTTATACCAGTGGCACCACAGGCGACCCCAAAGGGGTTGTGACGCATCACCGCGGCGCCTACTTAAATGCTGTGAGCAACGTGGTCACATGGAGCATGCCAAACTTCCCCACCTACCTGTGGACACTTCCCTTGTTCCATTGCAATGGATGGTGCTTTCCATGGACAGTGGCCATGCTGGCCGGCACGCAAGTTTGCTTGCGCCGCGTAGAAGCCCAGCCCATTTTGGACGCCATCCGAGAACATGGGGTGAATCACTATTGCGCAGCGCCTATTGTTCACAGCCTGATCTACAACGCGCCTGAAGCCATGCGTACAGGCATTCATCAGCAAGTGCGAGGGATGGTTGCAGGTGCTGCGCCGCCCGCAGCCATGATTGAAGGCATGGCCAAAATTGGTTTTGACATTACCCATGTCTACGGCTTAACCGAAGTTTATGGCCCCGCCAGTGTGGCACCAAAGCGTCCATCTTGGGCGCAAGAAAGTTTGTCCGAACAAACCCGTTTAAATGGTCGGCAAGGTGTTCGCTATCCCCTGCAAGAGGGAATGACAGTTCTTGACCCTGCCACCATGACCGAATGTCCTGCAGATGGCGTCACGATGGGTGAGATCATGTTCAAGGGCAATATTGTGATGAAAGGCTATTTGAAAAACCCAAAGGCCACGCAAGAAGCCTTTGCGGGTGGTTGGTTCCACACAGGTGATTTGGCGGTGATGGAACCTGATCGGTATGTCAAGATCAAAGACCGAAGTAAAGACATCATCATTTCGGGCGGTGAAAATATCAGCTCACTCGAAGTTGAAGATGCACTTTATCGCCACGCCGCTGTTTTGACGTGCGCCGTTGTGGCCAAGCCTGATGAGAAATGGGGCGAGTCCCCCTTGGCATTTGTCGAATTGAAATCGGGTGCGGTGGTCACCCAATCGGATTTGATCACTCATTGCAAAACGCTGTTGGCAAGTTACAAAGTTCCCAAAGAAATTCGGTTTGAAGAGATTCCTAAAACTTCAACTGGGAAAATTCAAAAATTCCAACTCCGCGAACGCGCCAGAAGCGCTTGAAGAACTTTTAGGAATTAACATGAACTCTCAAGAATCACCGCTGCTAATCCGTTCTGACGATGAACGAGGTGTGACCACGCTGACCCTGAATCGTCCCGCGGCATTCAATGCACTGAGTGAAGATTTATTGACGACACTCCAATGCGAGCTCGACGATTTATCAAAAAATCAAAAAGTTCGTGTTGTGGTCTTAGCGGCCACTGGCAAAGCTTTTTGCGCGGGACATGATTTGCGTGAAATGCGTGCAGCGCCATCGATGGACTATTACCAAAAGCTGTTTGCGCAATGCGGCCAAATGATGATGAGCATTCAAAGATTGCAAGTGCCGGTCATCGCCAAAGTTCAAGGCATTGCAACAGCAGCGGGTTGCCAATTGGTCGCCCAGTGCGACTTGGCTGTGGCTTCCGCTGACTCAAAGTTTGCAGTCAGCGGCGTCAATCTCGGCTTGTTTTGCGCGACGCCCAGCGTGGCCTTGTCCCGAAATCTGTCTCGCAAAGCCGCCTTTGAAATGCTGGTCACTGGCGACTTTCTATCGGCGCAAGAAGCCTTTAGTCAAGGACTGATTAACAAGATTGCAGACCCTGCAGAATTGGACGCAGCAGTAGAAACATTGGTTGCCAAAATTTTGACCAAGCCCCCAGTCGCATTGTCAATGGGCAAAGAACTGTTTTACATGCAACTAGAAACAGGCATTGAAAAGGCCTACGAATACGCCGCTCAAACCATGGCCTGCAACATGATGGACAACGCTGCCCTAGAAGGTGTGCAAGCGTTTATAGACAAACGCAAACCTAATTGGTAAGTTTTACTCAAGCAGCCAAGTCGAGATAAACGCGGCCGCCTTCTATCTTCACGGGCCAAGTCTTTGCAGGCTCTGTTGCAGGGCCACATGCCACCGAACCATCACGCACATCAAACAGTGCTTGATGGAATGGGCACTCTACAAAATTGCCTTCTACAAAACCATCGCACAATTTGGCGTTGCCATGGGAGCACTCGTTGTTGATGGCAAACACACCATCGTCTACTTTGAAAATGGCAATGTCGTGATGGGAAGGCATCACACCAATGCCAGCACCCTCAAACAAGTCAGCCTCTGCGGCCACGTCAATCCAGTTGCTCATGATTAAATAGGATAAATAATAGAGTTGGGAATCATCTCGCTGTCGTAGACGCAAAGTCTCTCCGCAAACTTGAGTCCTTCGGGCGTTTGAACAATGATGTCCAAATACCGTCCCACGTTGAAAACCGTACTTTCTTTGTCGTATTTGGTTCGAAATACAGCGTAATTGGCCTCACTGTAAATTTTGCCGGCTTCAACTTTTCGAACCACGGGGGCACCCACAACATGACGCTGATAATAAGGGTCGTGATACAGCGTTTCAGTAATGCCATAAACACGGTCTTTCAGCATCCCCTTGCTTGTAAGGGACAGTGTGGCAAGTGGGAATCCTCGCTCGTAATTCTCGCGTGGTTGAAGTCTGTAAACGCATTGCTCCGTAAAAAATTCCGGCCATAAATCCCATTGACCACTGTCAACAGCGATGGCGTAGTTGGCATAAAGTTGTTGAATACCAAACCAAGTTTGCATATCGACCATGATCAATCCTCCATCACCTTGCGCCAATACGCGTACATGCCTCGAATGAGGGTTTCGGTCACCATGTGATCCGTCTCACCCACATCCTTCCCACCCAACTCAGCCAATGTACGATGTTGAGGTTTGGAGTCAAATGCCTGCTGAGAAAACTCAATGACCTCACCATCGTCTGCAGACACAAATCCTGCAGGGCCAAATAAATTGGCTTGACGAAGTCGGCGCTCGGTCATTTCCTCTGAGTCGTCTTCAAAGCCAAAGTGTGTCCAAACAAAATCAAAAGCGCCATGTCCGTCGGGCTGAATATGACGAGTAGAAACGCTGTTCACTTGCTGCTGAAAAATGACACTGGGAAACAAAGTCATCATGACGGCTGTGGGGCCGCCCCACCAAGGCTCGGGCACGATGTCCAGGAAGCTGGGGTCGTTCAATTGCATGCTGGCCTTAAAGCTGCTGACTTGCGTCACATCCGACGCTTGGCCTGTAGCTTCACCCGAAGAACCCCTTGTCGAAATCATGGCAGCATGGCGATGTTTCTCGTCCATGCGCAATTCGCTTTTGTTGTCTGCGCGCCAAAGCCCAAATGTGACAAACCAAGTGTGTAACAAGCCTGGGTGGTAGGGATCCTTGATGTTTTCTTGCATCAATTTCCAATTTCCCGGAATGCGCTGGCGGTTGTAGCCCAAGATTTTGAGTTGTCGCCCGTTAAATAAACGATCGAAATAATTCAAGATGGTGGGGCCCATGAAATCTTCCAGCGATTCGACCTCATGGTCAAAGGATGCAAAAACCACGCCCCCCCTCAAAGCGACTTTGAGTGCCGTCAAACCATGGTCTTTGGGATCAAAGTCGGAGGGCATGCCGCCATTGACTTTCCCATCTTGCCTGACACCCCTTCTGAAGGGCACGCCTTGCAACTTGCCATCCAAGGCATAACTCCATTGGTGATAGGGGCACACCAATTCTTTTTTGTTGCCATGACGTTCTCGACAAAATGCCATGCCGCGATGGGCGCATACGTTCTCCACCACATGGACCTGACCCTCTTGGCTTCGCGTCACGATCACGGAGCGCTCCCCAATGACGGTTCTTTTGAAATCGCCTGCATTGGGGATTTCAGCTTCTAAGCCAACATAGCTCCAGTGCGCTTTGTAAAAAAAACGATCCAGCTCCTTTTTGTGGGTGCCCTCATGGGTGTACACAGCAAAAGGGATGCGACTGGTGCCGCTTGTTTCCCAGTGAATGGGGTGTTCATTCATTTGACTTTATCTCCGCATGAATCCATTTGCTCATCATGCCCATCCTACAAAAAAAGTAAATCTTAATTGACATTGAGTGATCATCCCTTGCTCAAAAATCTCCTCTGAATGCGCCATCTTAGTAGGGTAGCCCCACATAATTTTCAGCCAAGGAGCTTTGTCCCGCATCCGATGAAAATAAATAGGTCAAATCAACTTCTTTGAGTTTTTGATCGTATTCGCTGGTATCGGGAAAGTTATGCAGCATGGTCGTCATCCACCAAGCGAAGCGTTGAGCCTTCCAAACGCGTGCCAAAGCTTTTTCTGAATACTGATCAAGTCCTGAGCTGTCGTCATTTTTATAATGGGCAAGCATGGCTTGATAAAGGTAGTAAATGTCAGAGCCTGCCGTGTTCAAGCCTCTGGCACCTGTGGGTGGAACAATGTGCGCCGCGTCGCCAGCTAGAAATAAATTGCCATAGCGCATAGGCTCTGCCACGAACGATCGCAAAGGTGCTATCGACTTTTCAATGGTCGGGCCCGTGATTAAATTGGCAGAAACCTCTGCCGGCAAACGACGCTTGAGTTCGTCCCAAAACTGCGCGTCAGACCATTCTTCCACTTTGTCTGAAAGGGGTACCTGAATGTAATAACGGCTTAAGATTTGTGAGCGCAATGAGCACAGTGCAAACCCGCGTTCATGCTTGGCATAAATCAGTTCATGCGACACTGGCTTGGTTCGCGACAATACGCCCAACCAACCAAATGGATACACTTTTTCATACTCTTTGAGGACATTGGCGGGAATTGATTTTCTGCTTACACCATGGAATCCGTCTGCGCCAATGATGAAGTCGCAATCTATGCGTTTTGATTCCGTGCCAACGCGATAAGTCACAAAAGACTTGTCTGATTTCAAATCATGCGGTTGCACGTCTTCAGCGTTGTGAATCACGATGCCCTTCATTCGATCTCGCGCTTCATACAGGTCACGCGTCAGCTCGGTCTGACCATAAACCATGACAGAGTTGCCATCACTGTATTTGTGCAAATCAACCCTGTCCATTTTGCCTTCATGGGCAATGAAGAAACCGTCGTGGATCTCCCCTTCTCTTTCCATGCGATCACCACATTGCGCTTCGCGCATCAAGGTGGCAAAGCCATGCTCCAACACGCCGGCACGAATTCGACTCAGCACGTAGTCACGTGACTGCCGCTCCAAAACCACATTTTCAATGCCCTTCAGATGCAGCAACTGCGAAAGCAAGAGGCCCGATGGACCCCCACCAATGATGCAAACTTGTGTTTTCATAATTTTTTCTCTTTCTACCTAATTTGTGACTTTTAGCCGCCAGCGTTTGGAAGATACGCTCATTTACTCTCACTAGGAATGGCCTAAGCTCGCCATAACTTGTACATTTCGAACATGTCACCTCATCCTACTTCGATTCAGTCCTACAGCCTATTTGGGGAGTCAACCCATCTGCCAGATGTCCTGCACTGCGAAACGATTGCAGAACGATCCAAATTGCATGATTGGGAATTAGCCCCCCATCGTCATGCTCGCCTTCATCAGATCTTGTTAATCACGATGGGCGGCGGGTCCGTGACGCTAGAGGGTCAGGCATCGCCCTTATCGGCGGGTTCATTGGTGAACGTGCCGCATGGCCACATCCACGCATTCAGTTTCAAAAAGGACACCCAAGGATGGGTGACCACGTTTGCGGATGAATTGATGGACGAACTGTTTGTCCGCGTTGGCAACGTGAGGCAAGAACTTGGACAAGCCAGCGTTCTCAATGCAGACAAATTCATCCATCAAACCGTGCGCCAAATTTGGCGAGAA
>JBIKOZ010000061.1:0-7335 GCA_044357745.1 Limnohabitans sp.
CGAGTCCCGCCCCGCGCACCACTTACTAACAAGAGAAGACCATGGCAGTTACTGTTGAAACATTGGAAAAATTAGAACGCAAAATCAGCTTGTCATTGCCTGTGACTGTCATCAAATCTGAAGTTGATGCCCGTTTGAAGAAAATGGCACGTACCGTCAAGATGGACGGTTTTCGTCCAGGCAAAGTGCCCATGAATGTGGTGGCACAGCGCTACGGTTATTCAGTTCAGTACGAAGTCATGAATGACAAAGTGGGCGAGGCATTTACCCTTGCTGCCAACGAAGCCAAAGTGCGCGTTGCCGGTCAGCCCCGCATTTCTGAAAAAGAAGGCGCACCCGAAGGCGAGTTGGCTTTTGATGCCATCTTCGAGGTGTACCCCGAAGTGAAATTGGGTGACTTGAGTGCCGCCACCGTTGAAAAGTTCAACGCCGAAGTGACCGACGAAGCCATCGAAAAAACGGTCGACATTTTGCGCAAACAACGCCGCACTTTTTCACAGCGTCCGGCTGCTGAAGGCGCCATCGATGGCGACCGCGTCACAGTCGATTTCGAAGGCAAGATCGACGGTGAAGTGTTCTCTGGCGGCCAAGCTTCAGACTTCCAATTCTTGGTGGGTGAAGGTCAGATGTTGAAAGAATTTGAAGCTGCAGTTCGTGGCATGAAAAATGGCGAAAGCACAACGTTCCCATTGGCATTCCCTGCTGACTACCATGGCCAAGATGTGGCCGGCAAAACAGCCGACTTCATGGTCACTGTAAAGAAGATCGAAGCCGCTCACTTACCCGAAGTCAATGAAGCTTTGGCCAAGTCTTTGGGCATTGCCGATGCTTCGGTTGAAGGCCTCCGCGCAGACATTCGAAAAAACCTAGAGCGTGAAGTTAAATTCCGTTTGCAGGGTCGCAACAAGCAAGCGGCCATGACTGCCTTGGTTGAAAAAGCGGAGCTTGACTTGCCCAACTCTGTGGTGCAAAACGAAGTGGAGCGCTTGAAAGAGAGCGCCCGCGCTGATCTCAAACAACGCGGCGTCAAAGACGCTGACAAAGCCCCCATTCCAGACGAAATTTTCCGCCCACAAGCTGAAACCCGTGTGCGCTTAGGTTTGGTGGTAGCTGAGTTGGTCAAGGCCAACACCTTGAACGCCACAGAAGCGCAAATCAAAGCCCACATCGATGAACTGGCTTCTAGCTACGAGCGTCCTGAAGATGTGGTGCGTTGGTACTATGGCGATAACCAGCGCATGGCTGAAATTGAGGCCGTGGTCATTGAGACCATTGTGTCAGATTTCATCATGTCCAAGGCCAAGGTCACTGAAAAGACCATCTCCTTTGACGAGTTGATGGGACAACAGGCTTAAGCCACCTAGATCATTTTTACTGTCTTCACAAACTTAAGTTTGGAATCATCATGAATTCACTCGACATTCAAGCCTTGGGCAATGTGCCCATGGTGATCGAAACGTCAGGTCGTGGCGAACGCGCCTATGACATTTACTCTCGCTTGCTGAAAGAGCGTGTGATCTTTTTAGTGGGTGAAGTCAATGACTACACAGCCAACTCTGTGGTCGCCCAGTTGTTGTTTTTGGAAAGCGAAAATCCTGAGAAGGACATCTCTTTCTACATCAACTCACCAGGCGGTTCTGTCAGCGCTGGCATGGCCATCTATGACACCATGAACTTCATCAAGCCCGATGTGTCTACACTTTGCACTGGCATGGCCGCCAGCATGGGCGCGTTCTTGCTGTCCGCGGGCACCAAAGGAAAGCGCTTTTCTTTGCCCAATTCCAAGGTCATGATTCACCAGCCTTTGGGCGGTACACGTGGTCAAGCCACCGAAATTGAGATTCATGCCCGTGAAATCCTCAAAACTCGCGAACAATTGAACCGAATCTTGGCTGAAAACACTGGACAACCCCTGGAAAAGATACAGCTCGACACCGAGCGCGACTACTATTTGTCGGCTGATGAAGCCAAAGAATACGGCCTGATTGACCAAGTTATTGCAAAACGTCCCTGAGACGCAACAAACCGGGGTCGAAATTAAGCTTTCTGCCCTGTTTTTTGAAGACGGCGCCCCCTTTCTGGGAGAGCGCCGTTTTTCTTTCGTTATCATAGGGAAAACAGAATCACAGGGCATCGTTTATGGCCGATAAAAAAGGCTCAGTTACCGAAAAGAATTTGTACTGCTCCTTCTGCGGCAAAAGCCAGCACGAGGTTAAGAAGCTCATCGCTGGGCCTTCCGTCTTCATTTGCGATGAATGCATCGACTTGTGCAACGACATCATTCGCGATGAGTTGCCCGCCAACGAAATTACCAAAGACGCTAAATCTGGCCTGCCTACACCGCTCGACATCAAGACCAACTTAGACAACTACGTCATCGGTCAAGAAAAAGCCAAGCGCACTCTGGCGGTTGCGGTTTACAACCACTACAAGCGTTTGCGTCACAAAGAAGGCGCCAAAAAAGAAGACGTCGAATTGTCAAAGAGCAACATCTTGCTCATCGGGCCGACGGGCTCTGGCAAAACTTTATTGGCCCAAACTTTGGCGCGCATGCTTGATGTGCCTTTCGTCATGGCCGATGCCACCACCCTCACCGAAGCCGGTTATGTCGGTGAAGACGTTGAGAACATTGTCTCCAAGTTGTTGCAAAGCTGTAACTACGATGTCGAACGCGCCCAGCGCGGTATTGTTTACATCGACGAGATCGACAAAATCACACGAAAGTCTGACAACCCCTCCATCACGCGCGACGTGTCGGGTGAGGGCGTTCAACAAGCCTTGCTGAAGTTGATTGAAGGCACCATGGCCAGCGTGCCACCGCAAGGCGGACGCAAGCACCCCAATCAAGACTTCTTGCAAATTGACACCACCAATATTTTGTTTATCTGCGGTGGCGCATTTGCCGGTTTGGAAAAAGTCATTGAAAACCGCACGGAAGCTTCTGGCATTGGTTTCAGTGCCGTGGTCAAAAGCAAGAAGCAGCGCTCACTCACCCAAGTTTTTACTGAAGTGGAGCCAGAAGACTTGATCAAGTTTGGCCTCATTCCCGAGCTGGTAGGCCGTATGCCTGTGGTGGCCACGTTGGCCGAACTCACAGAAGAAGCCTTGGTTCAAATTTTGACCGAACCCAAAAATGCTTTGGTCAAGCAGTTTGGCCAGTTGCTCAACATGGAAGGTGTTGACCTCGAAATCAGACCTGAAGCGCTGCACGCCATTGCCAAGAAGGCCTTGGCCCGCAAGACGGGTGCTCGAGGTTTGCGTTCCATTTTGGAGCAGGCCCTGATTGACACCATGTTCGATTTGCCCAATTCAAGCAATGTTGAAAAAGTGGTGGTCGATGCGTCCACCATTGAAGACAATCACTCCCCTTTGCTGGTCTACCGCGAGTCGGCCAAGCAAGCTTGATCTATTCCAGCCCACCCCCTGAACTCGATGAAAAACCCTACTCATTTAAGGCTTGAAATCGGGAAAACAGGGGCCATCTATCCCCCACATACAAGGGAATCAAATGTCTGGACATACACCACTGCCCGCTGAATTACTCGACCTGCCGATGTTGCCACTGCGCGATGTCGTGGTCTTTCCGCACATGGTCATCCCACTTTTTGTGGGTCGCCCTAAGAGCATCAAGGCGCTTGAAAGCGCCATGCTCACAGATCGTCGCATCATGTTGGTGGCTCAAAAAACAGCGGCCAAAGATGAGCCAGAAGCCACCGACATGTTCGAAGTGGGTTGCATCTCCACCATCTTGCAAATGCTCAAGCTGCCTGATGGCACGGTCAAAGTGTTGGTCGAAGGTCAGCAGCGCGCCAAAGTCAAAACCATCGTCGATGGCGAAGTTCATTTTGTGGCCACCGTGTTGCCAATTGAAGCCGCGGCTGAAAAGGCTGAGCAAAGCAGCGAAATTGAAGCCTTGCGCCGTGCTGTCATGCAGCAGTTTGATCAGTACGTCAAACTCAACAAAAAGATTCCACCCGAAATTCTCACGTCTATTTCTAGCATCGACGAGCCAGGTCGTTTGGCTGACACCATCGCGGCTCACTTGCCCTTGAAGTTGGAAAACAAGCAAGTGGTTTTGGATTTGGCCAGCATTCGCGACCGCTTGGAAAACTTGTTCACTCAGCTTGAGCGTGAAGTTGATATTTTGAATGTGGACAAAAAAATTCGTGGCCGCGTCAAGCGCCAGATGGAAAAAAATCAGCGCGATTTTTATCTGAATGAACAGGTCAAGGCCATTCAAAAAGAACTTGGTGAAGGTGAAGAGGGCGCCGACATCGAAGAGATCGAAAAGAAAATCAAAGCCGCCAAAATGCCGACAGAGGCGCGTAAAAAAGCTGACGCTGAGTTGAAAAAGCTCAAGCTCATGTCGCCCATGTCGGCAGAAGCTTCTGTGGTGCGCAACTACATTGAAGTACTCACAGCATTGCCTTGGAGTAAGAAGACCAAAATCAAACACGACTTAGGCAATGCCGAAGTGGTTTTAAACGAAGACCACTACGGCCTTGAGAAAGTCAAAGACCGCATCATGGAATACCTCGCTGTTCAGCAGCGCGTAGACAAAGTGAAAGCGCCTATTCTTTGTTTGGTGGGCCCGCCGGGTGTGGGTAAAACTTCACTGGGTCAATCCATTGCCAAAGCCACAGGTCGCAAATACGTTCGCATGGCTTTGGGCGGCATGCGGGACGAAGCCGAAATCCGGGGTCACCGCCGCACCTACATTGGTGCTATGCCCGGCAAAGTGTTGCAAAGCTTGAGCAAGGTGGGTACGCGCAATCCATTGTTCTTGCTCGATGAAATTGACAAGTTGGGCACCGACTTCCGCGGCGATCCATCCAGCGCTTTGCTGGAGGTTTTAGACCCTGAACAAAACCATACTTTTGGCGATCACTACGTTGAAGTTGATTTTGATTTGAGCGACGTGATGTTTGTGGCCACTTCAAACTCCATGAACATTCCCTCAGCACTGTTAGACCGCATGGAAGTGATTCGTTTGTCGGGCTACACAGAAGACGAAAAAACCAGCATCGCCATTAAGTATTTGCTGCCTAAGCAATTGAAAAACAATGGCGTGAAAGTCGAAGAACTCAGCATCAGCGATGAAGCTGTGCGCGATATTGTTCGCTATTACACACGTGAGGCTGGTGTTCGATCACTCGAGCGTGAGTTGTCCAAGATTTGCCGCAAAGTCGTGAAGAGTTTGCTGCTCAAACAAATGACGGCACCTGTGCGTGTTACACCCGACAACCTGAACGATTTCTTGGGTGTGCAGAAGTACACCTATGGCCGTGCTGAAGCTCAAAACCAAGTGGGCCAAGTGGTCGGCCTGGCGTGGACCGAAGTGGGCGGCGATCTGCTGACCATCGAGGCTGCACTCATGCCGGGCAAGGGCGTCATCACGCGCACAGGCTCCTTGGGCGATGTGATGAAAGAGTCAGTCGAAGCCGCTCGCACCGTAGTGCGCAGCCGTGCCCGCATGCTGGGCATTAAAGATGATGTGTTCGAGAAAAAAGACCTGCACATTCACGTGCCCGATGGTGCCACGCCCAAAGACGGCCCCAGTGCTGGCGCTGCCATGACCACGGCCATGGTGTCTGCCATGACAGGCATTCCTGTTCGCGCTGATGTGGCCATGACAGGTGAGATCACATTGCGCGGTGAAGTCACTGCAATTGGTGGTTTGAAAGAAAAACTTTTGGCTGCTTTGCGCGGTGGTATCAAGACGGTTTTGATCCCCGAAGACAACGTCAAAGACTTGCAAGACATTCCTGAAAATGTCAAAAATGGTCTTGAAATCGTACCCGTTAAATGGATCGATAAAGTCTTAGAAGTAGCCCTGGTTGCACTGCCCCAAGCCTTGTCAGAAGAAGAGGCCGCAACTGTAGAAACACCCGTGGTTTCAGAGGTAAAAGCCGACGCGAAAGCTGGGGCCGTCAAGCATTGAGCGAATTTTTTGGAGAGCTGTAAAATTTCCAAAAACTGCGATACAATTCGCCCAACGTTGTCAATCTGGCATAGAATGCTAAGTTGATTGCAAATGCGGGATTAGCTCAGTTGGTAGAGCGATACCTTGCCAAGGTATAGGTCGAGAGTTCGAGCCTCTTATCCCGCTCCACACATTGAAAGATGGACCAACATCTTTCAGCAAAATAGGGAAGCAACAGCTTCCCTTTTTTGTCATCAAAAATGGCGCGGTAGCAAAGCGGTTATGCACCGGATTGCAAATCCGTGTAGGTCGGTTCGACTCCGGCCCGCGCCTCCAAATTTCTCATTGAAATTAACAAGATAGCCCCGCAAGGGGCTTTTTTGTTTTCTGCGTTTTGGGGACTTGTCCAACACTCTGTTGGACAGAAATTGGACAGATAAGGATACCAGTTCTTTAAAACCGCATCAAGCATTTCAGTCAGCGATGCCGCGCACCATCCGCATACTGGGTATTTTTGGCAATCCCGACACCCCACCGTACCCCCACCCCCCGATTTCGAGGTGGCCCTCTCCAGACAGGTTAATCACTGTTCCGTAGCCGTAATATAAAAATTCAATAATCTTTGTCCAACGTTAGACATACGGCCAGTATGAGCATGTGGCTCGGCAAATTTGGGTTGTGCGGCTCTACATCCCGTTGCTTGAAATGTATCAATGATTAAGGGCAGCGGAACAGAGTTTGATGGCTGGTACGCGTACATAAGAGCAAAGCGCTGATAAAAGTTACAGAGCCATATTTCCTGCAAATTCTGTCCTTTTTATTGAAAAACTGAAATTCTCAATATATCTTCGACCTAAACATTGAAACGCTTGGCTACGGCTATGGGCAGGGTGATCTAAAAAGTTGAATTGTTCGGCGCAATATCCGCGTAGTAAGCGGTGGTGTAGGGCATGCCTAGTTGATAGCCTGACCTGCTTTGCCTAACCTCATTGGCTTGTCGTTGGCTTCAATGGCTTCGTCGCCAACATGAAACACAGCGAGCCCAAGGCTGAAAGCAAAGCAAGCAGGCTGAAGCCCAATTGGTAATTGCCAGTGAGGTCGGCCAGCACGCCAGCCAGCATGGGCCCAATAATTTGACCCAAGGAAATGATGGCGGCAGACAAGCCCATGATGAGTCCAATGGCATTGCGGCCAAAATAATCAGCACGAATGGCTTGCATGAAGGGGCCTCGCAAGCCCCAAGCGACACCATGAAAAACACTAAAGGCAATGAGCATGGCCATGTCATTGGCAAAGGTGAGGCAAAGCATGCCGAGCGCATGCGCCAACATGCACAGCGCAGCCACTTTTCTTTTCGCGAACATGTCCCCCAAAGCGGCCCCCAGTAACTCGCCCCCCGAGTGCGCACTGGT
>JBIKOZ010000063.1:0-7300 GCA_044357745.1 Limnohabitans sp.
CCGGGGGTGATGCGCAGGTATTGATGACCACTTTGGCCCCTACCTTGGCTGCTATTTCTGCAGGTGCTGTTTTCATGGGCGCCAACAGTTACATCGGTAACGCGCCCAACCTCATGGTGAAAGCCATTGCGGAAGACCGCGGCATCAAGATGCCCAGCTTCTTCGGCTACATGGCATGGTCTTGCTGCGTTCTAATTCCGTTGTTCATTGTGATGACATTCATTTGGTATCGAGCATGACAAAAGCTTCTATCTTGGTAGCGCGCGCTATTTTTCCGGAAGTGCTTGAAATGCTTTTGAACCACTTTCAAGTTGAAAGCAATCAGTCGGACGAGGTTTTGTCTGCTGAAGTTTTGAAACAAAAAATGCACGGCAAGGTGGGCGCTCTTACCACGGGCAGCGAGCGCATTGACGCCGCACTCTTGCAAGCCAACCCCCAACTCAAAATTGTGGCCAACATGGCCGTAGGCTTCAACAACTTTGATGTCCCAGCCATGACGGCGGCGGGTGTCTTGGCCACCAACACGCCAGATGTTTTAACGGAAACGACAGCAGACTTTGGCTTTGCATTGCTGATGGCCACAGCCAGGCGCATCACCGAGAGCGAGCACTACTTGCGCCAGGGCTTGTGGACGAAGTGGAGCTATGACATGTTTGCTGGGGCCGAGGTGCACGGCAGCACACTGGGCATCATTGGCATGGGCCGCATTGGTCAAGGCATTGCCAAGCGGGCAGCGCATGGATTTGGCATGCGAGTCATTTATCACAACCGAAGCCGCTTGAGTGCAGACCTTGAGGCTGCTTGCAAGGCCACCTACGTCGCCAAAGAAGAACTTCTTCGCACAGCCGATCATGTCATGTTGGTGGTCCCCTACAGCGCTGAATCACACCACACCATTGGCGCCCAGGAGTTAAGTTGCATGAAGCCTACGGCAACCCTCGTCAATATTGCCCGTGGCGGCATCGTGGACGATGCGGCTTTAGCGGCCGCCTTGAAGAACAAGCAAATTGCAGCAGCGGGCTTGGATGTGTATGAGGGTGAGCCTGCGCTCAATTCGGCGCTTTTGAAAGTGCCCAACGTGGTGCTAACGCCCCACATTGCAAGTTCGACCATTCAAACGCGCATGGCCATGGCAAAGTTGGCAGCAGATAACCTCATCGAATTCTTTGCCAAAGGCCAGGCCCTGACACCCCTCAACCAGGTCACGGCCCCATCCAAATAAGATGGAAAGTTCAACCATTCTCTGGGGCTTGCTGGTCGCTAATTTGTTGGTGCTGGTCGTTTTGTTCGCTTTGTGGCGAAAGCAATCGGACGGCAGCAGCGCAACCGAAGCGCTCAATGAATTGGCGCTCAATCTGCAAGCGGCCAATGAGCGTCTAGAGCGTGAATTACGCAATGCCATCAGCGAGTCTGCGCGGGGTGGGCGACAAGAACTCACCCAAACGCTGGGCACCTTCCAGCAAAGCTTGGTGCAACAAAGTGCAGAAGCCACGCGCACCCAAAACAGCCAAATGGATGCGTTTGCACAGCAACTGTCTTTGCTGCAAAAAACCTTGTCAGACACGCTCACTTTGCAAGTGCAGCAGTTGTCTGAAGCCAATGCGCGTCGATTGACTGAAATGCGCGGCACCTTGGAAACGCAGTTGGCCCAATTGCAGCAAAGCAATACGGCCAAACTCGATGAAATGCGCCAAACGGTCGACGAGAAATTGCAGACCACCTTGCAAGCCCGATTGGGTGAAAGTTTCAAACAAGTGGCCGATCGCTTGGAGCAAGTGCACAAAGGTCTGGGCGAAATGAACACGTTGGCGCAAGGGGTGGGTGACCTCAAACATCTGCTGACCAACGTCAAAACTCGTGGCATGTTTGGCGAAGCACAACTGGCTTCACTGCTCGAGCAAGTGATGGCGCCTGATCAGTATGCAACACAACATATCACGCGGCCAGGCAGCAAGAACCGAGTGGACTTTGCCATTCGATTGCCTGGTCGATCTGATGACGGTGAGCCAGTTTGGTTGCCCATTGACGCCAAGTTTCCCAACGAAGATTACGAACGCTTGCTTGATGCCCAGTCGCGCGCGGATGTGCTTCAAGCCGATTTGTGCAGCAAGGCCTTGGAGGCGCGAGTTCGCTTAGAGGCCAAATCCATGACTGAAAAATATGTCGAGCCGCCCTACACCACAGACTTTGCCATCATGTTCTTGCCCACTGAAGGTTTGTATGCCGAAGTGTTGCGCAGACCGGGGCTCATTGAATCGCTGCAACGTGATTTCCGAGTGACTTTGGCAGGCCCCACCACCTTGATGGCCATGTTGAACTCATTGCAAATGGGCTTCAGAACCTTGGCTTTGGAAAAGCGTTCCAGTGAAGTTTGGCAGGTATTGGGCGCCGTCAAAACTGAGTTCGGTAAGTTTGGGGATGTGTTGGCCAAGGTGAAAGAGCAAACGCAAACGGTGTTGAACACATTGGACAAAGCACAAACCAGAAGCAATGTGATGCACCGTGCACTGCGACAAGTTGAGGCACTGCCTGAGGGACAGGTGCCAGGCCTGTTGCCCGACGATGTTGAGGAAAGTGACGGCGAAGCTCAGTGAGGAGAGAACTGGCCAGGCTCATCATAGGACAGATATTTCTGCATGCCAGTATGACGGGCATGCGCCTGGCCACACCTTTGTTGGCGCTTCAGCAAGGCTACAGTGCCATGGCGGTTGGGGTGTTGTTGGCATTGTTTTCGATCACTCAAGTCTTCATGGCCATTCCGGCGGGCCGATTCACCGATCGACATGGTTTGAAAAAACCAATTCGAATCAGCGTGGTCATTGCCTTGGTGGGCGCTGCAGCCTCGATTTTTTGGCCCGTGTTTCCCGTCTTGTGTTTTGGCGCCTTGGCCACGGGCGGGGCGACAGGTTTTGGCGTCATTGCTTTACAGCGGCATGTTGGGCGCATGTCGGCAGATGCCAATCAGCTCAAAGAGAGGTTCAGTTGGTTGGCCATTGGACCGTCGGTGTCTAATTTCATTGGCCCTTTTTTTGCGGGCCTGCTGATTGATTATGCGGGCGCCGTGCCAGCCGATGCCGATGGCTTTCGCGCGGCCTTTGTCATGTTGGCCATCATGCCTTTGGTGGGTTGGTATTGGATACGCAACGTCAAAGAGCAAGCGATGGAACCCGTTCACCCTGAACATGCCAACGCGAGAGTGTGGGATTTGCTCAAGGATCCCCTCATGCGCAGGCTGCTATTGGTTAATTGGCTCTTGTCCTCGTGCTGGGATGTTCATACGTTTGTGGTGCCCGTGTTGGGCCATGAAAGAGGCTTGAGTGCTTCTGCGGTGGGTGCTATTTTGGGATCGTTTGCAGTGGCCTCTGCATTGATTCGAGTGGTCTTGCCTTGGATTGCAAGAAGGCTTCAAGAGTATCGACTGCTCACGGGCGCGATGGTGCTTGCAGGACTTATTTTTGCCATCTATCCATTTGTCGAATCTGCGTTTGCCATGGGCGTTTGCTCAGTTTGTTTGGGTTTTGTCTTGGGTGTGGTGCAGCCCATGATCATGAGCACGCTGCATCAAATTACGCCTTCACACAGGCAGGGCGAAGCCTTGGGCTTGCGCTTCATGGCCGTGAATGCCTCCAGTGTGGTGATGCCCCTGATTTTTGGTGCGGCTGGTGCGGTGGCGGGCATTTCTGCCGTGTTTTGGGTTCTGGGGGCAGGGGTGGCGGGTGGCTCACCATTGGCGTGGCGACTCAGGCCTGCAAAATTGCATTAGTGCACAAAGCTGCAAGTAAAAAAAAGACCTCCGAAGAGGTCTTGATTTGAAGCGATCAAACGATGTTGAACTTTAGACGCGCTTGCGGTATTCGCCAGTGCGCGTGTCGATTTCAATTTTGTCGCCTTGATTCACAAACAAAGGCACTGGCACTTCAAAGCCAGTTGCAATTTTGGCGGGCTTCAGCACTTTGCCAGAGGTGTCGCCTTTCACTGCAGGCTCGGTCCAAGTGATTTCGCGCTCCACGCTGGTGGGCAGCTCTACAGAAATAGCTTTGCCGTCGTAGAAAACCACTTCAACCGACATGCCGTCTTCGAGGTAGTGCAAGGCGTCGCCCATGTTTTCTGATTCAACTTCGTATTGGTTAAATTCGGTGTCCATGAAGACATACATGGGGTCGGCAAAGTAGGAGTAGGTGCACTCTTTTTGGTCCAAGATCACCTGGTCCATTTTGTCGTCGGCTTTAAAGACAGACTCGGTGCCCATGTTGCTCAGCAAGGCTTTGAGTTTCATGCGAACGGTGGCAGCACCGCGGCCGCCGCGACTGTATTCTGTGCGCAAAACGATCATGGGGTCTTTGCCTTGCATGATGACGTTGCCGACGCGAATTTCTTGAGCTACTTTCATAATGTGTCCAGTGTTGTCCCAAGGTTGATACCTTTTGGGGTGAGCCCATGCGGGGTCATTGATGAGAAGGGCGCAACATGATCAGGCCCAAAGCCCACGATTTTAGCGCTTTTCTGCCACAAATTGAAGCAGTTGACTGACCAAATCAGTCTGCGCCAACAAAGCTTGGCGAGCGGCATGGACACAGGCCTGCCAAGCGGGCAGGTCAATCTGGGGCAGTGGGTTTGTCGACAGGCCGTTCCAGCGAAGGTGAAATTGACGCAGACTTTGGGGGGCTTGCAGCCAGTCTAAAAAAGCATTCAATTTGGGGCCGTGTGCGCCGTCTTCTTGAGGATAAATGTGCCAAATGAAAGCCTTACCAGCCCACAAAGCCCTGACCAATGAGTCTTCACCCCTGACAAAATTCAAATCGCTTGAATGCAGGAGTTGGTCAAATTGGGCTTGAGGCAGGGGGGGTACTTTTCGAAATCTTGGTGATAAGCCATGCTTGGGCAGGAGATTCAGGGCGGCATCAAATGCGCGGGCCCCGCGGCCATGCGCAATCTGCCATTCATGATCTTCAGCGTTGAGTGTGCTGAGTTGGAGTGCTTCAGTCAACGCCTCTGGCGCGTAGCAAAACAAGGTGGTTTTGGATGAATGTGGTTTGGCCGAGAGGGCGCCAAAGGCTTGAGAGGCATTGGTGCGGATGCTGGCGTCCAGTTCAATTTCTCGAATCAAGCCGCCTGTTTGCGCCGTAAATCCCGGATAAAAAAACCATTTGGTTCTCCCTTTCAAGGGGCCGCTCATGACGGGTGAGGGCAGTTTGTGACTGCGCTCGACATAGGACTCAGCGCTTAAATATTCCAGGTTGACCCAGACGGGCACTGAAACTTGGCCGCTTTCTGGAGCGGCTTGCTGGGCCCATGACAAAAAATGCGCAGGGAGTTCGCAGCCAAAGGCTTCTACCCAAACATTGGACATGGCGGCATCTGGCGCTAAGGTGTCATCCCATGGCCGTACTTCGATGTGCCCATTTTGCAAGGAGAGGTGCATGTGGCCATCCGCTTGAGCTTGGGCTTCGGGGGCCATCCAGGCCAATGCGCTGGGTTCGTCGACCCATAAGCGAATGGTGTGACCACGCGACGCAAGATTGGCACTCAAACGCCAGCAGACCCCCAAGTCCCCATGGTTGTCGATGACGCGGCAAAAAATGTCCCAGAGCATGCGTGATATTGTCGCCCGCTTCGAGACACAATAGCCCCATGTCTAGTGTTCATCCAGAATCTTTATTGGCCGAGGTGGCGGCGCTTCCCAGTTTGCCGGGTGTGTATCGGTATTTCGATGCCGATGAGCAGGTTTTGTATGTGGGCAAAGCCCGAAATTTGAAAAAACGCGTGAGCAGTTATTTTCAAAAAGACCACGGTGGCACGCGGATTGCCCATATGGTGAGCAAGATTCGGCGCATGCAAACCACCGTGGTGAGGTCTGAGGCTGAAGCCTTGTTGCTTGAGAACAATCTGATCAAAACATTGAGTCCTAAATTCAATATTTTGTTCCGGGACGATAAAAGTTACCCCTATCTCAAAGTTTCTGGCACAGGCACATCCCATAAATCGTCGGCGGCGCCAACTGGCGCTGAGGCTTATTCACGCATTGCCTATTACCGCGGCGGCGTGGAAAAAAAGCACCGATACTTTGGGCCCTACCCCAGTGCTTGGGCGGTCAAAGAAACCATTCAATTGTTGCAGAAAGTTTTTCGGCTAAGGACCTGTGAGGACACGGTATTTTCCAACCGCACTCGGCCATGTTTGCTGTATCAAATCAAGCGCTGTTCAGGCCCTTGTGTCGGCGTGATTTCGGCAGAGCAATATGCGCAAGATGTGGCGCAGGCGGAGGCTTTTTTAAGAGGCGAGACCCAGGTCGTTCTCAAGGCCATGGAGGCACGCATGATGCTGCATTCTGACAAGCTTGAGTTTGAAATGGCAGCCGAAGTTCGAAATCAAATGAATGCACTGTCGCGTGTGCTGCACCAGCAATCGGTTGACACCGTTTCGGACACAGATGTTGATATCCTGGCGGTCAAAGTGCAAGGGGGCCGCGCTTGCGTGAACTTGGCCATGGTGCGCGGTGGCCGGCACCTGGGTGACAGGCCCTACTTTCCATCGCATGTGGAGGATGGCCACGCCATTGGGAGCATGGCCGTAGATGACGATGCGGGGGCAGACATTCAAAGCTTAGAAGTGACGGTTTTAGAGTCTTTCATTGCGCAGCACTATTTAAGTATTCCGGTGCCGCCTGCATTAATCACCAGTGAAAAAATCAATGCCAAAGTGATCGACGCCATCACCTCGCAAACGGGCATCAAGGTTTCAGCCGTTCACAACCCTAGAGAGCAGCGCCGTTCTTGGTTGGAGATGGCGGAAAAAAATGCGGCCATTCAGTTGGCTCGCTTGTTGGCAGAGGAGGGATCGCAACAAGCAAGGACGCGCGCATTGGTCGAGGCCTTGGATTTGGCACCCGATGACATCGATACCTTGCGCATGGAGTGCTTCGATATTTCGCACACCTCGGGGGAGGCGACGCAGGCATCCTGTGTGGTTTTTCAAAATCACAAAATGCAAAACAGTGAATATCGACGCTACAAAATTGAGGGCATCACGCCAGGTGATGATTACGCCGCCATGCGGCAAGTTTTAATGCGCCGCTACGGCAAAGTGGCCGAGGCCATCAAAGCGGGCGAAGCAGATCTTAAATTGCGCATGCCTGATGTCGTCTTGATCGATGGCGGTAAGGGGCAGGTCTCGATGGCAAAGCAGGTCTTTGAGGCGCTGGGCCTTGATCTCGCACTCATTGTGGGGGTCGAAAAAGGCGAGGGCCGAAAGGTGGGCTTGGAGGAACTTGTTTTTGCTGACGGCCGCGAAAAAGCCTATT
>JBIKOZ010000064.1:0-7294 GCA_044357745.1 Limnohabitans sp.
GAACCACTCATTGAATTGTTGGAGCTTAAGACTGATGCCTTTTTTGGTTTTCAAATGCTCATTGGGTGGATCGCCCCAATAAGCGGACAACATGGGGTCAAGCGTAAATGAGATCAACAGACTCACTAAAACAGATGCCACTACGGTCAAACCAAATGGCCTGAACCACTCGCCTGATACGCCAGGCATGAAAGCCACGGGTATGAAAACCGCCACAATTGAGAAGGTGGTTCCCATCACGGCCATGCCAATTTCAGCCGTGCCTGTCAGTGCTGCAGTTCGACGATCGGCACCTCGCTCCATATGCCGCACAATATTTTCTCGAACCACAATGGCATCGTCAATGAGCACGCCAATGGCCAAAGACAGCCCTAGCAGGCTCATAAAGTTCAGGGTGAATCCACACAGCCATACTGCAATGAATGACGCAATGACGGAGGTGGGCAAGGAGAGTGCCGTAATGAGTGTTGAGCGCCATGAATTCAAAAACACATAGACCACAAAAATAGTGAGTCCTGCGCCAAAGATCAAGGCATCCACCACATTGTTCAAACTATTTTGAGCTTCTTTACCGCCATCTTGCGTCACTTCCAGCAAAGTTCCTTCCGGAAAAGACCGATTCAGCTCAGCGACCAAACTTCTAATTTCTTTGGCGATACTCACTGTGGAGCCATCGCGTGAGCGTGTAATTGCCAAACCGACATTGGTTTTGCCACTGCGAACACTCAAGCCCGTCATTTCAGCAAAGCCATCGGAGACAGTGGCAACTTGACCTAAGCGAATGAGCTCGTTGCCACTCCGTTTGATGACAATTTGATTGAATTCGGCGGGTGTTTCAATGCGACCCAATAATCGAATACTTTGATCTTCGAGTACACCCCGAATTTTGCCAACCGGCGCAGCGGCATTTTGGGTCCGCAGTGCATTCACAACTTCTGTAACGGATAAATTAACCTCGCGTAATTTTTGAGCATGTAGCAATACGCTGAGTTCACGCTTGAGTGCACCATTCACATTGACTTGTGCGACACCTGCAATCCCCCGCAACTTGTCCGCAATCTGGTCTTCTGCCAATCTGGATATTTCTGCATGACTTTGACTCGAAGAAGACAAGGCCAGCTGCATGATGGGTTGCGCAGCTGGGTCAAGGCGCAAGATAACGGGTTCTCGAATTTCGGTAGGTAATTTGTAACGAATTTTTCCAATGGCGTTGCGTACTTCATCGGTGGCTTCCACCATGTTCTTTTTAAATTCAAAGAACACTTTGATGTTGGCGTTACTCTCATTGGCAGTGCCACGCAATTCTTTGACGCCATTGACGGATTGCAATGCTTTTTCAATGCGGTTTAGCACTTCGCGTTCGACGGTATCGGGCGATGCACCCGGATAGACAATATCGACAACCAGCAAGGGCATGTCGACATCTGGAATTTGGTTGACCTTGAGTTTCTTCAATGCCAAGAGCCCTGCGGCCATGAGCATCAACAAAACAACGATCGTGACGATCGGTTTTTTTACGCTGAAGTTAGACAGGAACATTTTTTACGAACCTGCTTTGCCAGCGGCGTCTGCGCGCAGGGTATAGGGCTGTCCATCTTTCAGTGAGCTGCCAGAATTGCGCAATATTTTGTCGTCGGCTTGCAAGCCAGATTTAACAACCCACTGACCTAGACGCGTATCTCGATCGCCCAGTTCAAGGCTGCGCTTGCTGATCTTGTTGCTGTCCAAAATCCATGCGAATACCTTGTCGCCTTCTCTTCGAAGGCTGCTTTCAGAAACCATGATCGCCGATTTGATTTGCGTTTCAATCATGCCTTCCGCGTACAGGCCCACGACCGGTGGACGATCATTTCCGCTAATTTCCACAATGACTGAAACCTGACGGGTAATGGGATTGGCAGCACCATCAATGCGCTTGATGGTGCCCTTGCTGACCAATTGACCGCCTGACTGAGGCATGCCATTGATGCGAAAGTTAACGCGTTGCCCCACCTTGACCACACCCATTTGATCGGCAGAAACTTGACCTTCAAATCGCATGCTGCTGGGGTCAATGACTTGGATGAGTTCTTTGCCAATTTGTGCGGTGTCGCCTGAAGAGGTTTTGCGCGCACTCACCACACCACTGAAAGGGGCTCGCACTTCTGTACGTTCGAGTTGTTGTTTGGCTGCGGCAACGCGCGCCTTGCTGGCCACGAATTCGCTTTGGGCTGCATTGCGTTTCATTTCTGATTCTTCAAGGCCTTGCGTTGAAACCATGCCTTGCGCTTGCAATGATTTCATTCTCTGGTATTGGCGTTCGGCGCCATCCAATGACTGAGTTGCGGCCCGAAATGACTCTTCTGCTGAATTGAGGTTGTCTTTCAATACGGCGCCGTCAAGGCTAACGAGCAAATCACCTTTGCGAACGGACTCGCCATTTTCTTTGTGAACTTTGACCACCATGGCGCTGATCTCTGCGCGCAAATCGGCACGTCGTTCTGGTTGTAAGGAGCCCGATATAACCGGCCCCGTGCCATGCTCAGAAGTTCCCAACTGCAAAATGTCTTCATCGCCCAAACTGAGCGCTACAGATTCGGCCGCTTTGTTGGCGTCTGCAGGGGCTGGTTTGCAGGCGACAAGCGCAAAGCTCAGACTAAGGCACGAAGCAAAACCTATGAGTTTTAAAAAGCGACTCAATAAAGAGGAATGCAACATGAGAACTCCGCATACGAAAAAAGTTCACGAATTACATCATGAAATCTAAAAAACTTACCGATAAAAGCTTGTTTTAATTTGGAATCTTCGTCGTAAACTCCTCCACATGCTGTTAACGCCCGAATCTTGGCAAGCGATTCAACTGACGCTTGAATTGGCCTTCCTCACAAGTCTATTTTTGCTTGTATTGGCGACGCCTTTGGCATGGTGGTTGTCGCAAACTCGTTCTGCATGGCGTGCGCCCATTCAAGCACTGGTGACCTTGCCTCTGATCCTGCCACCCTCCGTATTGGGTTTTTACTTGTTGATTGTCATGGGTCCTTTGGGTCCTCTGGGTCAATTCACGCAAGCCATGGGGTGGGGGGTTCTCTCCTTTACCTTTACAGGCTTGCTGATCGGCTCAATTTTGTTTTCCTTGCCTTTTGCGGTTCAGCCCATACAGCATGCTTTTGAAGCGATGGGTTCACGCCCTTTAGAAGTTGCGGCGACATTGCGTGCGAGCCCTATCGATGCATTCTTCTCTGTTGCCTTGCCCTTGGCTCAACCTGGCTTGGTCACGGCAGCCATTTTGAGCTTTGCCCACACGGTGGGTGAGTTTGGCGTCGTGCTCATGATTGGTGGCAATATTCCTGGAAAAACTCGCGTGGTATCGACTGAGATTTATGGTCACGTCGAAGCGATGGAATATTCACAAGCGCACTTGTTGGCTGCAGGCATGTTGCTGTTTTCTTTCGTGGTGCTCATCGCATTGGCCCTGTTGAATCGGCGGCAAGGTCAAATGTTGCGATGAATCACAGCATTCATTTACAGGTGAAATTGTCTCGCCTAGATTTTGAACTCGACGTCAACCTGCATTTGCCAGAACAAGGCATTACCGCCATCTTTGGGCCATCAGGCTCTGGCAAAACCAGCTTGTTGCGTGCCGTGGCCGGCTTAGAAAAAATTCAGCAGGGGCTCATCCAAGTGGGTTCTCACATTTGGCAAGACACTCAGCACAATATTTGCTGGCCCACATGGCAGCGTCCCTTGGGTTATGTATTTCAAGAATCGAGTTTGTTGCCGCATCTTAATGTTCAACACAATTTGAACTTTGGTTTGAAGCGCGCATTGAAGTCATCCAGTAGCGCACGTTTGGATGCCACAAAGTCATTGCAAGAGTCCATTGAACTCTTAGGCATTGAAGCATTGCTGCAACGAATGCCACATGAACTGTCTGGTGGTGAGCGTCAGCGTGTGGCCATTGCGCGGGCCATTGCCATGCAGCCTCAACTGCTCTTAATGGACGAACCTTTGGCCTCGTTGGATGCAGCGCGGCGTCAAGAAATATTTCCATGGCTGGCGAGATTGCGTGATGATCTGAAGATTCCCATGTTGTATGTCACGCACGCCTCGGAAGAAGTCGTGCGCCTGGCTGACCACTTGGTGGTGTTGGACAAAGGGCGGGTGAAAGCACAAGGACCCGTGAGTGCTGTACTGACCCAAATCGTCAATCCAGTGATGGTGGGCGAAGATGCGGGTGCACTCTTGACGGGTTGCATTGGTGCCGTCGATTCGAAGTGGCATCTGTCTCGAGTCGACTTTCCGGGCGGTTCTGTTTGGATGCGCGATGCAGGCCTGCACATTGGCAAGGCCGTGCGCCTCCGCATCTTGGCGCGTGATGTGAGTTTGGCCACGTCTGAGCCGCAAAACACCAGCATTCAAAACCAACTGCGATGCAGCATTCAAAGCATCACACCTGATGCACATCCATCCCAAGTGATGGTGGTTTTAAAGTGTGGCGCTGAAGAAATGTTGGCCCGCGTCACGAGGAGGGCCGTCGATGAATTGGCTTTGCAGGTAGGCATGCCGGTTTGGGCGCAAGTGAAGTCTGTTGCCTTGGTGGCCTGATCTCCATACGGCAAGCTAGAAGCTTGGTTGGTTTTGGCCAGAAGTCGGCCTATATGTATTATCTGTATAAACAAACAACAAATGATTCCTTTGAGTTTTGAAGACTGGGTTTCACAATGGCGTCCTTACTCTTTTGAGACGCTTTATGAACAAAATCAAACCATTTGCTGCCGCGGTCTTGTTGGCCTTTTCCGGGCTCACGGCTTCCGCCCAAACCTTACTCAACGCCTCTTACGACGTAGCCCGCGAGTTTTACAAAGACTACAACGCCACTTTCGTTGCCAATTACAAAAAGACCACTGGCAAAGACCTCAAGATTGACCAGGCCCACGGCGGCTCTAGCGCGCAAGCGCGGGCCGTCAATGACGGTCTTGATGCCGATGTGGTCACCATGAACACCACTACCGACATCGAGTTCTTGGCCAGCAAAGGCCTTGTGGCGGCAGATTGGACCAAACGATTTCCGCACAGCGCATCGCCCACCAGCTCGACCATGCTGTTCCTCACCCGCAATGGCAATCCCAAAAATATCAAAGACTGGGACGACCTCATCAAGCCCGGCATTCAAGTGATTGTGGTCAACCCGAAAACGGGTGGCAACGGCCGCATGGCCTATTTGGCCGCCTGGGGTTATGTACGCAAAAAAGGGGGCAGTGAAGCCGATGCCGCAGCCTTTGTGGCCAAGCTTTATAAAAATGTACCCGTGTTGGCCAAGGGCGGTCGTGATGCCACCACCATCTTTTTGCAACGTAACATTGGCGATGTGCTGGTCACTTTTGAATCAGAAGTGATTTCCGTCGACAACGAGTTTGGTGCTGGCAAAGTGGATGCCATCCACCCTTCCATCAGCATCGTGGCCGAAAACCCTGTGGCTGTGGTGGAGCGCACAGTCAACAAAAAAGGCACTGGCGATTTGGCCAAGGCCTACTTGAACTACCTCTACTCCGATGAGGCACAAGAGATTGCCGCCAAGCATGCCTTGCGCCCCAGCAATCCTGCCATCTTGAAAAAATACAGCAAGACCTTCAAGCCTTTGCAATTGTTCACTGTGAACGAGGTATTTGGCTCCTTCGCTGAAGCGCAAAAAGTGCACTTCAACGACGGTGGCAATTTCGACAAGCTGTACACCGTTAAGTAATTCATGCTGTCTCGTTCCGCAGCGGCGGCCCCTGCCAAGCGCAGGGCGCCCGCCCGGGTTTTGCCTGGATTCAAAATCACCTTGGGGTACACCTTGATGTACCTCTGCCTGATTGTGCTCATTCCTTTGTCAGCGCTCGTCTTCAAAACATTCACGCTCACATGGGATCAGTTTTGGGATGCTGTCACCGGCCCACGTGTCATGGCGTCTTATCGACTCACCTTTGGCGCATCTTTGATCGCTGCTTTGGTCAATGTGGTGTTTGGTTTGCTGGTAGCCTGGGTGTTAGTGCGATATCAGTTCTTTGGTAAAAAAATTGTGGATGCTTTGGTGGACTTGCCTTTTGCATTGCCCACCGCAGTAGCTGGAATTTCCCTGACAGCTTTGTTGGCAGGCAACGGTTGGGTGGGTCAATACTTCGAGCCTCTTGGAATCCAATTGGCCTTCAACCCCAACGGCATTGTGATTGCCCTCATCTTCATTGGCTTACCCTTTGTAGTGCGTACCGTTCAGCCTGTGTTGGAAGATGCTGAAAAAGAATTAGAAGAAGCTGCCACTTGCTTGGGTGCTTCGCGTTGGCAAACTTTTACACACGTTATTTTTCCTTCTATTGCGCCAGCTTTACTGACAGGCTTTGCCATGGCGTTTGCGCGGGCCATTGGTGAATACGGCTCGGTCATTTTCATTGCGGGCAACATGCCCATGATTTCTGAAATCACTCCGCTCATCATCATTGGCAAGCTAGAGCAATACGACTACGCAGGCGCTACGGCAGTGGCGACTGTGATGCTGGTCATCTCCTTCATCTTGCTTTTGGTCATCAATGGCCTGCAAACTTGGCAACGCCGTCATTCGGGAGCGCCTGTATGAGCACGTCCATCATTCGCCGCGCAGAAGCAGGCACTACGGAAGCCGCATGGGTGCGTTACACGCTCATTGGTATTTCGCTGCTCTTCTTATTTTTATTCTTAGTCTTGCCGCTGGCTGCCGTTTTTGCAGAAGCATTCCGCAAAGGCTTCGACGCTTATTGGGAAGCCCTTAAAGAACCCGACGCATGGTCGGCCATTCGCCTAACACTCATCACCGCTTTGATTGCTGTGCCTCTCAATTTGGTGTTTGGCATTTCAGCGGCATGGTGCATAGCCAAGTATGAGTTCAGAGGCAAATCGGTGCTAACCACTTTGGTGGACTTGCCGTTCTCTGTGTCACCCGTGGTGGCTGGTTTGGTCTATGTCTTGATGTTTGGCGCCCAAGGCTGGTTTGGTCCTTGGCTGCAAGAACACGACATCAAAGTTATTTTTGCAGTGCCAGGCATTGTGCTGGCCACGGTGTTTGTCACGTTCCCGTTCATTGCGCGTGAGTTGATTCCCCTCATGCAAGCGCAGGGCAACGAGGAAGAGCAGGCCGCCATTGTGTTGGGTGCGACAGGCTGGCAAACCTTTTGGTATGTCACGCTGCCCAACATCAAGTGGGGTTTGATCTACGGTGTCATTTTGTGCAACGCGCGCGCCATGGGTGAGTTTGGTGCGGTGTCGGTGGTATCGGGTCATATTCGCGGGCAGACCAATACCA
>JBIKOZ010000065.1:0-7269 GCA_044357745.1 Limnohabitans sp.
GCTCAATGCGGGGCTTGACCCCCTTTCTATTGCAAACCACGCTCACCTGCGATTCAAGGGGTGAGTTTTGTTGTCTGCTTCAGTCTCTAATTCTGTTTCTCCGTTAAAACTGTCTGGTCTTGAGCCTGTGCAAATTGGCGCAGACGCTTTGTTTGTGAACATTGGCGAGCGCACCAATGTCACCGGCTCCAAAGCTTTTGCGCGCATGATATTGAACGGCGAGTATGAGCAAGCTTTGGCCGTGGCCCGTCAGCAAGTTGAAAACGGCGCGCAGATCATTGACATCAACATGGACGAAGCCATGTTGGACAGTCAAGCCGCCATGGTTCGATTTTTGAACCTCATTGCGTCTGAGCCCGACATTGCCCGCGTGCCCATCATGATCGACTCCTCCAAGTGGAGCGTCATTGAAGCGGGTTTGCGCTGTATACAAGGCAAGGGCATCGTCAATTCCATCAGCATGAAAGAGGGCGTTGAAGGCTTCAAGCAGCAAGCGCTATTGATCAAACGCTATGGGGCCGCCGCTGTGATCATGGCGTTTGATGAAAAAGGCCAAGCCGATACCTACCAACGCAAAATTGAAATTTGCGAGCGCGCTTACCGCGTGTTGGTGGACGAGGTGGACTTTCCACCCGAGGACATTATTTTTGACCCCAATATTTTTGCCATTGCCACCGGCATTGAAGAGCACAACAACTACGCCGTCGATTTCATTGAAGCGACGCGCTGGATCAAACAGAATTTGCCAGGTGCCAAAGTGTCGGGCGGTGTGTCCAATGTGTCTTTTAGTTTTCGTGGCAACGACCCTGTGCGCGAAGCCATTCACACCGTATTTTTGTACCATGCCATTCAAGCGGGCATGGACATGGGCATTGTCAATGCGGGCATGTTGGGTGTGTACGACCAACTCGAACCTGACTTGCGCGAACGCGTAGAAGATGTGGTCTTGAATCGACGCACTGATGCGGGTGAGCGTTTGGTAGAAGTGGCTGACAACGCCAAAGGCGCGGCCAAAGACGATTCGCAAAAGCTGGCGTGGCGCGGCACGCCTGAGGCGCCAGTTTCTGTGTCTGCACGTTTGTCACACGCCTTGGTGCATGGCATTACTGACTTTATTACCGAAGACACCGAAGAGGTGTACCAAGAAATTCTGGCCAAGAACGGTCGACCTTTGCACGTGATCGAAGGCCCGCTCATGGACGGCATGAACGTCGTGGGCGATTTGTTTGGCCAAGGCAAGATGTTTTTACCGCAAGTGGTCAAATCTGCGCGCGTCATGAAGCAAGCCGTGGCGCACCTGGTACCTTACATCGAAGAGGAAAAGCGCCAGCAAGAAGCCGCGGGCCAAGACGTTAAATCCAAAGGTAAGATTGTGATTGCCACCGTCAAAGGTGACGTGCACGACATTGGTAAAAACATTGTGACCGTGGTGCTTCAGTGCAACAACTTTGACGTGGTCAACATGGGCGTGATGGTGCCATGCCACGAAATTTTGGCCAAGGCCAAAGAAGAAAATGCTGACATCATTGGCTTGTCGGGTCTCATCACCCCCAGCCTGGAAGAGATGCAGTACGTGGCCAGCGAAATGCAAAAAGATGCGCATTTCCGTTTGCGCAAAATGCCCTTGCTGATTGGCGGTGCCACCACCAGCCGTGTGCACACCGCTGTCAAAATTGACCCGCACTACGAAGGCCCGGTGGTCTATGTACCCGATGCTTCTCGCAGCGTGAGTGTGGCGCAAGGTTTGTTGTCTGACCACGCGGCCACTTACATTGATGAGCTCAATGCAGATTACGCCAAAGTGCGTGAGATGCACGCCAATAAAAAACAAACGCCCATGTGGCCACTGGCCAAAACGCGAGGCAACAAAACGGCAATTGACTGGGCCGCATTCAAATCACCCAAGCCCAAATTCATTGGCCGTCGAGTGTTCAAGAACTTTGACCTGGCCGAATTGGCGCGCTACATTGACTGGGGCCCCTTCTTTCAAACTTGGGATTTGGCCGGCCCGTACCCTGCTATTTTGAAAGACGAAGTGGTGGGCGTTGAAGCGCAAAAAGTTTTCAACGACGCGCAAAAGATGTTGCAAAAAATCATTGAAGGCCGATGGATCACGGCGCATGGTGTGATGGGCTTGTACCCTGCCAACAGTGTCAACCACGATGACAGTGCCTTGTATGCCGATGAGGCGCGTGAAGCACCTGTGCTCACATGGCATGGCCTGCGCCAACAAACAGAAAAGCAAGCGGGCAAGCCCAGCCGATGCTTGGCCGATTTTGTGGCGCCACGTTCAGATGCGCAAGGCAAACCCACTCAGTTACAAGATTATGTGGGCGTGTTTGCGGTCACAGCAGGCATTGGCGTAGAAAAACGCGAGCAAGCATTTGAGGCAGCACACGACGACTACAGCGCCATCATGTTCAAAGCCTTGGCTGATCGTTTTGCAGAAGCCTTTGCAGAGTGCATGCACGAGCGGGTGCGCAAAGACTTGTGGGGTTATGCGGCACAAGAAAATACCCAACTCGACGACTTGATTGCAGAGAAATACCAAGGCATCAGGCCAGCACCGGGTTACCCTGCATGCCCAGACCATTCTGTGAAAAAACAAATGTTCGAACTTTTGCAGTGCGAAGAAATTGGCATGGGTCTAACAAGCAGTTTGGCCATGACGCCCGCAGCCAGCGTGTCAGGTTTTTACCTCAGCCACCCAGAAAGTCAGTACTTCAGCGTGGGCAAAGTGGGAGAAGACCAAGTGCAAGACTTGGCCAAGCGTCAAAACTTGAAAGTGGTCGATGTTCAGCGATTGCTGGCGCCTAATTTGTGAGCGCTGATTTGCGCCCACCACAAACAAGCCACACCCACTAAGCCGATCACCAACAGCCAGCGCAGGCCGTGGGTGTAACCCACTTCTGGGGTCCACATCAAACCCAAAGCCCAGGGCGCAAATGCGCGGCCTATGGCCAAGGGCACGCCCAGCATCCCATTCAGTTGGCCCACGTGATCGCGGCTAACGTACTGCGCCATGGCCGTCCCTTTGACGATCGTGTTCAAACCGTTTCCAAGGCCATAAAAAGTCACAAACAACAAAGCGGCCCAGGGGCCTATTCCGCCAGCTACTAAAAATACCAATCCCAAAGGTACCAAACACGGAATCCATTTGTTGGCGGCATGCACATCCAAATGCTTTTCGAAAAGAAACAGCAAGAGTCGGCCCAAGACTTGGATGACGCCAATGGATGCCGGAATAGCGATCACCCATGCGGGTGACAGATGGGCCTCTTCGAGCAAACTCACCATGTGTGCCGGTAATGCCGAACTCACGATGGCGGTCATCAGCATAAATCCAGCCAGTAGCCAGAAGGGCGCACGTTTTAGATGAACGGCAATGGAGATGTCGGGCGGAGGAACCAGGGGCGCTGGAGAGGCCTGGTTAGACAAGGACGTGTTGGCGGTGTTTCTTTGCGTACCCCTCAACAGCCAAGCGTGCAGGGGCAAACAAATCAGCCATTGAAAAAGTGCCAATACCCATACCGCATGCCGCCAACCCATTGAATGGATCAGCCAAGATGAAAGGGGAATGAACACCGTACTTGCCAGGCCACCTAAAAACGTCATGATGATAATGGCCCGCCTGAAGTCATCGGGAAATCTGCGCGTCACCACTGCAAATACGGGCGCATACAGCGTGGCGGACATGCCCAAGCCAAGCCCTAACCAAACCGCATAGAAGCCAGTCAAGGAGTCGATGAAACTGTGCATGAACAAGCAAAAGCCAACCCATGCAGAGCCACAAACCAAGACGCGGCGTTCATGGCCACGATCTATCCAGCGACCAATGGGATAGGCCATCAAACCATCGGCCAACAACGCCAGGCTGAAGCCCAAAGAGGCATCTGCGCGACTGATGCCCAACTCTCTCTCGACCGGGCCCATCAACAATGAGAAGGTGTAGAACACACTGCCCCATGTAATGAGTTGCGCCCACGAAAGCCAAATTGAAAATGAGGCCAGTGAAGGCGTTGTGTTGGTAGGGGAGAGTGAGTCCCAATAGGAGCGTAAACGACGCATGAAGATCAGTTGATGTTGCCTTGAATCGTAAAGGGCTCAACCCATTCCACCGCAGGGTTGAGTTGAAGTTGCTTGACCAGGCTCACTATTGCAGGCGGCGTACTGACAGTCAAGATATAGACATCAGGTGGCGCCAGCAAGCGAATGTCGGCGCCCAAGCCACTGAGCGCGCTCGCTTGAAACCCTGTACGCAGTTTGGCACTCACCTCGCCCGTGAGCAAAACATGGCCTCGCCGAGCATAGCTGTAGGCCACGCCTAATTTGTCACGAGAAAGAACATCGGTGGCATCGGCATTGCTGAGGGTGTAGGTGCCTGCCGCATTTCGAACGCCACGCTGAGTCGCCAAGATCTCCATTCTTTGCCCGTTGAATTGAATCATCATCTCCGGATTGACCACAGCCCTTAGCGGGGCGGGTGCATTGGGCAACAAAATTTGTGCATGTCCCAGTAGGGCAAGCAGGGACACGCACAACATCATGAAGATTTTTTTCATAGAGAAATTCAATGGCCGGTCAAGACAAGAGATTGTGTGTCAGAAGACAAGAAGCGTGTTCTTGCGCCAATCGACGTTGGACAAAAGTCATAAAACTTCAGGCGCCACGTGCCAGCAGCACTCTCGCCATAAAACGCATTGCTCAAAATACGCGAGTTGGTAATGGATTGTTGTGGCACGCCGCTGTTGGAATACCCGTTCAGGGCGTGCATCAAAATTGACTTGGTGCCGCTGGGCGAGGTCAATTCAATTTGATTACAGAGCAGGCCAGGACTCTCGTCCATGTTCAAAATCACCAAGGCATGTTCAATCCTTGTGAATGAAGGGGCCATCGTGAAATTCAAGGTGGAGCCCACAGTGCTGTATTGCGGCACGTTTTCTGTGCTTGAAAAATTCATGTTCACGCTTGCCGTTTGCATGGATGGCAAATAGTTGGTGTAGGTTTTAGCCTCACTCACCGCCGCCGCCGCGTCAACGGCGCCAAACCCATACCAATTGGAGAACCAATAACCCGCAGCATTTCTGACCCATCCTTGGTCCAAGGTAACGGGCGTGCCGGCAATGAGCCCACTCGTTGTCACGCCCACCCGGCTGGTGTCTGTTTTTTTCGCAGTCTTTGCAAGAATGTATTTGACGTCCCTGTAGCCCAAGTTGGGGTTCGCTTGAAGCATCAGCGCAATCACGCCAGATAAATTGGGCGCAGCAGAGCTGGTGCCATTCATGACGGCCGTGTATTGACATTGTGCCGACATCGCGTTCGAGCCCAATGCGTCTAATGCATTCCGGCGAGTCGAATAGTTGCCGCATCCAGTTCGACTGGGCGTAATGATTGCGGGTTCTAAAGAGTCGCCACTTGCACCGGGCACATAGTTTGAATCCATGCCATATTCACCGCCCGGGGCGGCAACCCAAAGGGAGGAGCCGGCATTGCTGTAGCTTGATTTGGTGCCATCGGCGGCAATGGCGCCCACCACGATAGGCAGGGTCCCGTCTCTTCGGGTGTCACTTGCAGAGCTGCCGCAACTCACGCCGTAAGCCTTGGCTTGCGTGCACACAGAGGCAACACTTCCAAAGCTTGAAAAACTATTGCCAGCCGATTGAACCAAAATGGCACCTTTACCGCCCCTAAGCGTTAAGGCATTGGCATTGATGACGTTGTAACTGTTGACTTGGGGGGGCAGTTGTGAGGAGGATGCGCCAAAACTTTCAATGAAGATGTCAACATCGGATGAGTAAGAAGCCCCCCCCAAGGCATAACCAAAATTGGCCAAAGTGGAAGCGCCACTGGCCAACAGGTTGTACCCTCTTAAAGTGGCCTCATAGGCAACGCCTCGCCCACCTTTGCCGTTGAACGCCGCAGCACCAACAATGCCTGCAACAGCAGTGCCATGGTCGAAGCCTGCAATACTGGGCGTTGGGTCATTGCTGCCATTGAGAAAGTTAAATGATTTGGCCGCGTCAACATTGGCCGCTAAATCTTCGTGCGCTATCTCAAGACCACTGTCCACCACGGCCACTTTGATCCCCCTGCCGGTGTAGCCGTCGCGCCAAGCGGCAGCAACATTCATGTCGTTGCCAGAGAGGGGGAGCACGGTGGCAAAAGAAGTGAAACCAAGATTCTGCAAATGCCACTGATTTGGAATCAGCGGGTCAGTTTTCAGCGTGATAGTGACCGTGACTTTGGCACTTTCCCTGCCGTTTGAAACACCGACCAAAACCACGTCTTGTGTTTGTGTGGTGTGGCCTGGTAGCGTGTAAGTAAAAGCCCCTGAACTGGCATGAACTGCGGCGCTTCCTGCAGCACCGTTTTGAACGATGCTGTAGGTGATGGACAAGCCTTGAGGATCGGCGGCAAAGATGTTGCCCGTCACAGTGGACGACGCAACACCCATCACATTCAAAGTCAGATCAAGATTGGATCCGGTGGGGGTCGGGTCATTGTCACCGCCCTTGCAAGCCGATAAGACTAGGACCAGCAGAACTGGACAGATGTATTTCATGAATGACATCAAGTTTTGGAAGGCGAGAATGAGCTTGGGTTAAAGCATCCTAGGCTTAAAAACGACTAAATTATCATAAATAGTTATATATCCCTTAACATTCTAGCTACCGACTACAGGTTGAATATGAAATATCTCAAGCTCAGTGCTGTTGGAACTTTGGTGGTTTCCATGGCTGTCTAACTAACTGCTTGCGTCAGCACCGATGGCGTTTCAGTCGCCGTCAGTTTCCCCGTCGCCTCTCAATACAAACTTAAATCTGCCGCCCATTGGCAATTGATTGCTGAAGATGTTGCGGGTCAAATGAAGCAGTCGCTGATGACGCAAGACCCGTTGCAAGCGGCTATTTACGTAGAAGAGCCCGCTCAGCCAACGGCCTTTGAGAAAAGCTGGTTGCCCATGCTCAGGGCAGGATTGCTTTCGCAGGGACTCAAGGTCAGCGCAAGGCCTCAAGATGCGGCGGTTCTCAAAGTTCAGGTGAGCAAGGTGTCGCACGTTGCAAGCTATCGAGCGGGCACCTTGACCCTTTTGGGCGGAGGCTTACTGGTGTTGCGAGACATCGTTGAGCACAACTCCACTATTTTGACCAACGCCGGGGGTGCTTTGGCCGCAATCGCGGCGGATGTTGCAATGACGCGCTACAGGCCGCCGCCAGAATTAGAGCTGATCTTGTCGGTCAGTGTGCAAAAAGAGGGTCGATATTTGGC
>JBIKOZ010000077.1:0-6751 GCA_044357745.1 Limnohabitans sp.
TTGTCGTCGATGTCGGTGATGTTGCGAACATGGGTCACTTTGTAGCCGCTGGCTTTCAACCAACGCTGAACCACGTCAAAGGCTACGTTGGACCGTGCATGCCCCACATGGCACAGGTCATAGACAGTCATGCCGCAAACATACATTCGGACATGGCCCGCCTCCAGCGGAGAAAATTCGGCAATCGCGCGGGAGAGCGTGTTGTAAATGCGCAAACTCATGAATGACAATTTTTGTAATTGGGTGCAAAAAGGGGCCTGAGCCCCATTGATGATGTAAGCACAGCCCCAACGCAAGGCCTCCGTTACAATTTGCTTCAGTATAAGGCCCAAATAAGTCAGAGACAAAGCAACTTTAAACGCATCCATGAAGCCTATCGCCCCCTTCTCCATCAACTGGCTTTGCCCAATGGCTTGCAAATGGTTTCTTTTTCGCTTGTTTTTTGCGGGGCTCGGCTTGGCTTGCGCACCCGCCTGGGCAGACACCGCATCCGATATTGAAACTCTGATTCAAAACAAGCAATGGGTGCCAGCCCAACGAATGATTCAAGCAGAGCTAGACAGAAAGTCACCCTCAGCCCAGTCACCGCAGTGGCGGCTCATGTCCAGCCAAGTATTGGCCGGTCTGGGCAAAGCAGACGAGGCCATTGGCACCCTTCAATCCTTGATACAAGAGTTTCCTGAGTTGCCCGAGCCGTACAACAATTTGGGTGTTTTGTTAGCGGCTCAGGGTCAATATGGTGCTGCCGTAGAGGCTCTCATCGGCGCTGTTCAAGCCCGTCCCAATTACAAAGTGGCTTTGAAAAACTTGGGCGATTTGTACACTGCAATGGCTCAGCAAGCCTACGACAAAGCCAATGCTTTGAACGATGCCAAATCTTTATTGCCCTTGCCAAAGCCTACGGTGCAGATCAACACCACGACCAATACACGCACTTTGCGATGACACCATGAACCACGTCTCTGTCCGTAATCAAGCTATGACTTTTTTGACTTCTTTGTTGGGCCTATTTTTCTTAAGCGTCAGCTTGCTTGCAATGCCACTGACCAGCGCCGCACAAGAAGCCACCAAGGTCAAAATTGCCACAAGCATGGGCGATATCATGGTCGAGCTGTACCCCGACAAAGCCCCCAAAACAGTGGCCAACTTCCTTCAATATGTGAAGGACAAACACTACAACGGCACCATTTTTCATCGCGTCATTGCCAATTTCATGATTCAAGGTGGCGGCTATGACGGCCAATACAAGGAACGCACCACCCGCGCACCGGTTCAGCATGAAGGTCGTCAGGCCATGATGGCGGGCCTCAAAAATCAAACAGGGTATTTGGCCATGGCCAGAACCAACGACCCTCAGTCAGCCACGGCTCAGTTTTTTATCAACACCGTGGACAATGCTTTCTTAGACCCCACCCCCATCCCCGATGGCGATCCTGTCAAGCGCTTCGAATACAGGGGCCAAGTCTATGAAAACGTGCCGCGGGATAACCTGCTCAATGCCCTACAACTCTTCGGTTATACAGTTTTTGGCAAAGTCACCTCCGGCATGGATGTCGTGGATAAAATAAGAGCCACGCCAACAGGCATGGGCGGCCCCTTTAGAACCGATGTTCCAAAAACCCCTGTTGTCATTCTTTCAATCACTTTGGTGCAATAACCATGAGCAATCCTCAAGTTGAACTTCACATCGCCGGCAAAGGCGTCATCCTCATTGAACTCGATGCCGAAAAAGCGCCGTTGAGTGCTGAGAACTTTTTGCATTACGTGAACAAAGGTCATTACGACGACACGATATTTCACCGCGTCATACCAGGCTTCATGATTCAAGGTGGCGGGTTTCAGCCCAATATGGAACAGAAGCATTCCGATGCTGCCATTCAAAACGAAGGCAACAATGGCTTGAAAAATACCAAGTACACCTTGGCCATGGCACGCACACAAGCGCCCCACTCAGCCACCGCCCAGTTTTTCATCAACACCGCTGACAACGAATTTTTAAACCACACAGCGCACTCTTTGCAAGGCTGGGGTTATGCGGTGTTTGGTCACGTGGTTTCAGGCATTGAAATCATCGATGAAATTGAAGGCGTGAAAACAGGTCGCAACGGTTTCCACGACGACGTGCCCAACGATCCCATCATCATTGAAAAAGCTGTGGCGCTTTAACTCAGCCTTTCGCCCATTTTCATGACCGCAACCGTGTTGCCGTTTCAGGAGATCAAAGCCCCTGAACACTGGCGCACGGTTGAATTCATTTCAGACCTTCATTTGCAGGAAAAAGACTCGGCCACATTTGCAATATGGCAGTCCTACATGCAAGAGACGACCGCCGATGCGGTCTTTATTTTGGGCGATCTGTTTGAGGTCTGGGTGGGCGATGACGCCGCACACAAGCATCCTTTTTTGGAACAATGCAGATCAGTTTTGGCTGCGTCTGCCGCAAAAAGGTTTGTCGCCTTCATGCGCGGCAATCGTGATTTTTTGGTTGGCTCGGCCTTTTTAAACGCTTGCCAAGTACACGATTTAAACGACCCCGCCGTGCTTCATTTTGGAACCCAGAGGGTGCTGCTGACACACGGTGACGAAGCTTGCATTGACGATGTCGATTACCAAAGTTTCAGGCGCATGGTTCGATCGAGCGACTGGCAAAAAAACTTCCTGGCCAAGCCCTTGGCTGAGCGCGAAGACATCGCAAGGCATTTGCGAAATCAAAGTGAGTCGCACAAAAGGGACGCCCATGCGGTTCATGCCGATGTTGATACGACTTGGGCCATTCACATGCTCGAAAAAAGCAACTGCACCAGTCTGATCCACGGACACACTCACAAACCCGCCGACCATTGGATGGGTCTTTCGCCGCAACGGGTCCGACGTGTTTTAAGCGACTGGGATGCCCAAAGCGCAAAACCTCGCGCAGAAGTTTTGCGTTGGTCTGCATCAGGCCAAGTCGAACGAATCAACTTAAGCCCCCGCTAAAGATCTAGCTGCGAAGCAAGTTTTTCAAAGCCGTTTGAAGACGTCGTGCCACCTTCGGGTCGTGGGCACTTGACAATACGGCTGTGACATCCAGGCCCCAAGTTTCTGCAGGGCCAGGTTGATTTTTTCGCGTGAGCAATTGAAGTTGCAGCGCTCTGCGCTCATTGAGGTTTTCAGCGGGAGTTGGCACTTCCGCCGCCATTTCCAGACGCAAAATGGCCTCGCCTGCAGTCGCCGAAGGCGCTTGGCTGACTGCATTGGACCAAGCAGTTCGCGCAGCAGTGTTGACATTGCGACCCAATTCTTGGGCGGCTGGCACCAAATCAGCTTGACGCTTTTCCCATGCTGCGAGCAAGTTTGTGAGTGATTCTCCATGGGCTTGGGCTGCCAATTTGCGAAGCGCCAATTCGGCATGTTCCATGGCATCTCGTTGCGCCCTGAAAGCCTCATCTCCCAAACGCGGGCCACGCTCTTGACGATCATCGCGATCACCGCGGTCAAAACGGCCTCCTGCTTTGTCACCCAGACCGCCCTTGTCAAAACGTTGACCCCCTTTGCCATCGCGACGATCGCCAGGGCCACCACGGCCAGCAGGTGCAGGCACAGATTTCTTTTGCCCTGGTCGATCATCGCCTCGCATCGCCACCAAGGGTCGGACGGGTTTCGGCTTTTCTATCACGGCCTGAGGCTCGGCAGTGACCTCAGTTTCTGCAGCAGGGGCAGCTGTATCAGTTTCAGTATCAGCAGCAGTGTCAACATCAGCAACCGTTTGATCCGCAGCCCCAGCCTCATCAGCCTGAACTTCGACTTGCGCTTCTTGCGGGGCCTTGTCGACAACTTGGGCGGCAACAGCCTCTTGAGCCACCGCTCTGGCCTGCCCCTTGAGCGCAGCATCTAAAGCCGCCATGGCCGCCTTGATCTTCTGAACATCACCCGATGCATTGGCCGCCTTCAAGGCGTTGGAAGCGTCCAGCACCAAGCGATCGTGGTCAGACAAAGGTGCAGACGAATGATGATCGCGCGCATGTGGCGAATTTGTTTTGCGGCTGAAGGCCTCATCGATGGGCTTGCGAAATGCCTCCCACATTTTTTGCTCGAGGCGACGGTCCATCGGCACGCTTTGCGCTTCTGCTTGCCAGTTTTGTTGCAGCGCCTTAACGGCATCTACGCGCAACACGGGCGCGGCACCCAATTGTTCGGCTTCAGCAATGAGAGCTTGACGGCGCTCGGCACTGACTTTTTGCACGGCCTCTAATGGCCCAGCTGCAGCATGCAAAGCTTGTTTCCAAAGAGGTTGCAATTCTGCAAATGCTTTTTCACTCAAGTGCCCGGCATTGCGCCAACGATCACCGAATTGATGCAACGCTCGCAAATGTGCGCGCCAATCCGAATTTTGGGCATTGGCCTCACCCCAAGCCTTGACCTCTTCAATGAGGGCCAAGCGTTGCACGCGATGCTCAGTGGCATCGAGCTTGATTTTTTCCAACCAAGTTTGCACCACCTTGTAGGCGTTGTTGCAGGCATTGTCAAAACGTTTCCAAAGTGCGTGATTGGGCAAGCCGCCTTGGTCTGCCTTTTTCCACTCTTCGCGCAATTGACGCAAGGCATCTTGCATTTTGCGTCCGCCCACTGTGGGTTCGAGTACAAATTTTTCTTCTTCGCCTTCGGCGGCCAGAGGCACCTTTTTAAACAAGCCCTCAGCCTTCAAAACCAACGCCAATCGACTTTGGTCGGCCACATAACGCTGCCAGCCTGCAGCATCGCCCGCCGCCATCAAGGCCTCATGCACTTGCAAATCCATGGCGGTGTCCATGTTGCGGCCATGTTCTTTCAAAGTTTGCCGCAAGGCTTCCAAGTGGACCTCATTCATTTCTGCAGCCAAGACCGCCAATGCACCTTGAACCACTTGGTTGGCTGCTTCACGCATGGCCAAGCGTTGCGCAGGGTCCATTTTGGTATTGCTTGTTTTGAGCACTTTGCCAGGCTTAGCTTCTGCAGAGGCTGACGCTTGCGTTGAAGCTTCTGATTCACCCTCTGCAATGACAGACATTGATTCGGTTTGCGAAGTGACGTCAATTTGCTGAGAGTGTGCAATGGGTGCACTGTGACCGCCTCGCGCAATTCTCAACTCTTCCGCCCAAACAGGCACCGAAGGCAAGGCTTGATGGGCATCTTCGCGAGCCGCTTTGGCTTGAAACAAAGCGCCTTCAAATGCTTCCCAAACACTGAGAAGTTGCAGACGTGAGCCATCTAACTGGGGCGGGTATTTGAGATCGACACTTTGCCATGCAGCGTCTTCAGTCAGTGCATGCGCTTGTTGCTGCCAGTTGGCCACATCAGACTGCAACAATTCGTTGGCAGCGTCGGCTTCTTTCAAACTTTTGGTCGACAAGACTTCAATGCGTTGCGCCAAGAGCACTGCTGTTTCACGCTGCACCATGACCTGATGCTGAAGGTCCTCCACCGCTTTGATTTTTTCGTTCAATTGCTGTTTCAAGCTGGCAAGCGGGTCGCGGGACAAGGGCGCCCCTGCTTTGGCCGCATCACGTTGCCAAGCCATGGCGTCAGCAATGTTCAAGCGAGTTGAAGTTAACATGGCTCGCGCACGCTCCGCCCATTCAGCGGCCAACACTTCTTGTCCATGCGATCTTTTTAATTCATCTAACTTTTCGCGCAGGACTTTGGCAGCGCCTTTGTCGCGCGTAGAAATTTCTTTGAAAACGAGTTGCAAATCTTCATACGATGGCTCTTTGATGAGCCATTCACGCAATTTGGCGGCACGCTCACCGGATGTTTGTGCAACAAAGGCACCCCCCGTCATGGCATCCAGAATTTGAACATCAGGGGTCTTAGGAGAGGATTGAGTCACAGTCACAACGCAAAAAGATAAAGAAGGTATTTTCACCGAGGAAGGCCATCCCACATATGCCAACCGCATCTATTTTCAATTTTTTTTATAATCCAGAGTTGATCAACCTTAAGCAGCCCTGTGCCCACCAACACACTTCCTGAAAACGCCAGTCATTTTGCGGCTCGCTTTTGGCTAGGATTTCGAACCTTTGCGGGCGATATTGCACGTGGCTTCGTCAATATTTCTCACCATAGCTTTGCGCTTTTGGGGTTAATGGCCGTCCTGATTGCCCTTTTGGCTCTGGCGAGGCCCGAAATTCGAACTCTGACCGTTCAAAACGTCCAAAGTTGGCTTTTTAACCGCTTGCACATCACAGAAGAGGAAGATGCCAAGAAGCAAGTTCTGCTTCGCAGTTTGGCGGCCCAATCAACCGAATTAGACCCGCAGCAGATGGCGCTGGTTCAGGCCATTCGGTCCAAATACCGCGTTGCACCAGAGCCCCTGAATGCCATTGTTTTGGAAGTGTTTGACTTGGCCAATCGGGCCAAGCTTGAACCCACATTGATATTGGCCATCATTGGCATCGAATCCAACTACAACCCATTCGCCAACAGCCCAATTGGGGCCAAAGGCCTGATGCAAGTGGTGCCCGAAGTTCACTCCGAGCTGTTCACCCCTTATGGCGGCACGATGGCCATTTTTGACCCCAAAACCAATCTTCGCATTGGTGTCAAAATTTTAAAGAAATGCATTGACTTGACGGGCAAACTAGAAGATGGCTTGAGGCTTTGCAAAGCGGGTGAAGACTCACTGTCGCTTGAAGAAGAATACATTTCACGCGTCTTGGCAGAGCAAACCAGGCTGAAGAATGCGTTGCCACAGCCCCTCAAACAAGGGGAAATTGAACCCAAGAAAACCAATCGC
>JBIKOZ010000066.1:0-7232 GCA_044357745.1 Limnohabitans sp.
AACTTGCGTACTCTTTACTAATGCAGTCATGGAGGAGTTAATGGCTGAAAATCTTGGTAGCCTCCTTAGAGAGTCACTCCTCATCAACTCTCATAGACAAGCTTTAAGTGGTCGAGTGGACAAGATGACCCGAGAGGCGCTGTTTTCAAAGGCCCAGTTAATTGCGGGCCAACTAAGAGCGCATGGAGCGCAACCTAATGAGCCCATTCATGTCATGGTGTCAAATCAGCCATCGGATGTAACGGCATTATTGGGGGTATGGCTAGCCGATGGTGTGATTGTTCCTATCAGTAGAGCTTCCCCAAAAGATGTAGCCCTCAAAATTCAGAAAAAAACCAATGCAAGATTTTCAATAGATTATCAAGCGCTCAGTGAAGAGCCTAAGATCATGAATCTTTCTTTAGGCAAGGTTTCTGAGTTAGACATACTTAAAGACGCTGCATTTATTATTTTTACGTCTGGAAGCACTGGTGAGCCCAAAGGAGTGGTCGTTTCGCATCAGGCCTTTATTGCTAAGTTATATGAAATAGACAAGTTATTGGCATTCAATGACCAAGACCGTCTTCTTTTGGTGTTGAATATTAATTTTGTTTTTGGCTTGTGGTTGGCAATTTTGACGATTCTCAAGGGAGGTGTTGTTGATCTTCATGAAAAATTTAATGCCGAAGAATTTATTCATGGATTGGCTGAAAATAAAATAACACGTGTCGGTGTTGTGCCAACCATGATGAGAGTCATCTTTTCTAAACCTGAATTAGTGGCTCAAATTGAAGAAAAAATTAACACGGGATACCTGAAGCAAATTTTGATTGGTGGTGAATCACTCGGAATATCTTTGGCCATGAAGCTTCGAAAAGAATTTTCAAAAACTGAGCTGATTGACATTTATGGTTCAACTGAAACAGCGAGCTGCGACTTCTTTTCATTTCCCGACAATTTCTCTAAGTATCCAGGCTCCATTGGCAAGCCTGCTGGCGGTGTAACCTACAGAATTGTTGACTCTCGCAATGAGCCGGTAGAAGCTGGTGCAGAGGGCGAGTTGCAGATTTGCAGTCCATATCTAATGAGTGGCTATCTGGGTGATGCTGAATTAACTCAGAAAGCATTCTCTAGCGAGTGGTTTAAGACGGGTGACATTGCCAAGGAGGTGGGCCCATCAGTTGTGGAATTAATGGGGCGTAGCAAGGAGCTCATTAGTCGCGGTGGAAATAAGATGTCGCTTGGTGAAATTGAGCAGGCTATTTGCGCTCATCCGGCAGTGGCTGCTGCAATGGCGGTGGGCATACCCGATGATTTGCTGGGAGAGCGTATACATATGTTGATTGTTCCTAACCCTTCAAATCAAATCAGTGTTTCTGAAATAAAAACCTATCTAACTGCCCGATTAGAAAAATACAAAATACCAGATGTGTTTTATTTCGATGTTGCCTTGCCCATTGGGCGAACTGGTAAGGCAGACAGAGGTCAATTTAAGAGCCAAATTCTCTCTGGGTCATCTAATTTAGTGCCTCAGTCAATTTCTTAAGGAAAAAGAATGATCTTTAGTTCAATTTTGTATCAAGTAGACAGTGGCGTGGCGCAAATTATTCTGAACAAACCAGATCGGCTGAATGCACTCGATAAGCAGACCTTAATTGAGATCAATGAAGCGATGAATTCTGCTGAAGCAAATCAGGAGGTCAGGGCCATTGTTATCAGCGGCAACGGTCGTGCATTTTCTTCGGGGTTCGATCTCAAAGCACAGATGGATGCGCAGCCATCAGGCGCAAAAATATGGCGTGAAATTCTAGATCTGGATTTTGACAGCACAATGCGTTTTTGGAACAGTCCAAAACCAACCATCGCAGCAGTTCACGGCGCTTGTATGGCTGGGGCTTTTGAGATTGCATTGGCCTGTGATATTACGGTGGCTTCAGAGGACGCCATCTTTGGCGAGCCTGAGCTTAAATTTGGTGCGGGCATTGTGACCATGTTGTTACCTTGGTTTACAAGCCCCAAACGCGCTAAGGACATCATATTGACGGGTCAAGACAGGATTGATGCGAGCACCGCCTTGAGCGCAGGCCTAGTGAGTCGGGTGGTTGCGACGGGCAGACACTTAGAAGTAGCTTTAAGTATTGCCAAAGGGATTGCTTTAGTTGATCCAGTCGTTGTCTCTGCCACCAAGAAGGCCCTCAATGAATCGTATGAGATTCAGGGAATTCAAAAGGCATTAAAAAATGCGCTTGATATAGATCACGGCATTGAGTCTGTTGGCTCGCCAGATAAAAAAGCATTCATGGAGATTGCGCGTGAGCGAGGAATGCGTGAGGCGATTGTCTGGAGAGATGCTCGATTTGCTAAGGCACAAGAATGAAGACGAGACCCATCCTTTGGATTGTTTTGGCTCAGTTATGCGGAACATCACTGTGGTTCAGTGCCAACAGCGCTGCCGAAAGCTTGAAGCTAGTTTGGGGAATTGACCAAGGCGATGTGGGTTTGCTAACCACCAGCGTACAGGCGGGTTTTATTTTGGGCACCTTGATTTTTTCAATATCAGGATGGGCCGATAGATTTTCCGCAAGCAAAATTTTTGCGATCTGTAGTTTTGCAGGCGCTCTCTTCAATGGATGCTTCGCCCTTCTGAGTGTTGGTATGCATTCAGCAATTTTCTATAGATTTTTAGTAGGTCTTGCGCTTGCTGGAATTTACCCGTTGGGAATGAAGTTAATCGTCAGTTGGGATCCGAAGAGCGCTGGAAAGAGTCTTGGAATATTGGTAGGCATGTTAACGCTTGGTACGGCTTTACCGCATGGCATACGCTCACTTGACGGGATTTTTTCGTGGCAGCTTGTTATTCTGACCTCCACAGCTTTAGCCTTAGTTGGGGCCATTCTGGTGTGGAATCTGGGCGATGGCGCTCATGTCAAAAGTGCGGACTCAAAACCAGGATGGAATATGCGTGGAATTTTTCAGGCATTTCGCATTCGCGAGTTTCGTGCGTCAGCCTTGGGCTACTTTGGACACATGTGGGAGCTGTATGCTTTTTGGACGCTGGTACCGATGCTGCTTGCTCTTTGTTTTGTAGAGGGTGAGCCTAATTTAGAGACTCATATTTCGCGATGGTCATCTTGGATTATTGGGGTTGGGGCCATTGGTTGCATAGCAGGGGGTTTCTTAAGTCAAAGAGTGGGAAGCCCTAAGGTTGCTTTCTACGCGCTTCTAACCTCTGGCGTAATATGTGCGATCTATCCATTTTTGGACGATGTGAGCACAGGGCTTCGTTTGGCCATTTTGCTTTTATGGGGAGTCGCCGTTGTGGCAGATTCCCCTCAATTTTCGGCAATGTCAGCAAAGGCATGTCCAGCAGAACTGATGGGTACAGCGCTGACGATACAAAATAGCATCGGTTTTGGGCTGACAATTTTTTCAATTTTGCTTGTGACCTCTGAGGTTGAAAACATTGGCTCCAAGGTTGCGTGGTTGCTTCTTCCAGGCCCAATTCTAGGCATACTTTTTATGAGGCCTTTGCTGGGAAATTCTAATAGGAGTGGTGTTTCCTCAATTCCGTAGAGAAATATTATTTTCGAAATCTAATTCGCCATGACCTATCCCAACGAAACCCTATTTCTAGCCTTCGCTCTGGTGCTGGCTTACTGCTTTTGCTAGGCGTGCTGATTTAAGGCGAGTTAATTTAGATGCTGATAATTTTTGAAATTTTTCTTAAAAGTTAAAAATAACTTAACTTTTTGTTACACCTTTGCGAAGCCTAATTAGTTGCCTTGATAAAACCTTAAAAAGTATTTGATGTCATAAAAATTTCACTGTTAAATTGAAAGATAGGGTTTTAACCAAGGAGATCCCGATGTCCACCGACATTAACAAACCATCTGTTCACTTTAATGATGTGCTTAAAGAAGCCATCGATAACCCATCTCGCCGCAACATTTTGCGTGGCGGCTTGGGCTTAGGCGCTCTTTCTTTCTTAGGCTTGGCAGGCTGTGGCGGCTCCGGCGGCTCCGCTCTGCCAGCCAAAGGTCTTAATTTCACTGCCACCCCACTCAACCAAACTTATGATGGTGTGAGCGTGGCCACTGGCTACAAAGTCGAGGTGTTGTACAAACTTGGTGACCCAATCAATACTGCCACCGCCGCTTACTTGAACAATGGCACAGAAACATCCGCATCGTTTGATTTTCGCGCTGGCGATCACCACGATGGCATGTATTTCTTCGGCATGGGCAGCAACAACAAATGGAGTAAAGGCGTTTCGGACAAAGGTATGCTGTGTATCAACCACGAAGCCATTACGCCTTTGTTTTTGCACACTGCAGGCCCAACACCAGCAACCGGCACCCGTACAGTGGCCGATGAAGTTCAAAAAGAATTCCGCCTGCATGGCGTGAGCGTGGTGGAAGTGAGCAAGGTCAATGGTGCTTTCCAAGTCAACTTGGCTTCCACTCTCAACCGCCGCATCACGACCTTGACGCCGATGGAAATCTCCGGCCCGCTGCGTGGCCACAACTTGCTCAAGACCAAGTACTCGCCCACTGGCGTCATGACGCGCGGCACGGTCAACAACTGCGCCTCGGGTTATACCCCTTGGGGCACTTACCTGACTTGCGAAGAAAACTACGCGGGTTACTTCAAGCGTAGTACCGACACGACGGGTCGCTCCGCCAACGAATTGGCCAGCGAAGCGCGCAACGGTGTTACCAGTACTTCTGGCCGTGAGCGTTGGTCGTCGATTGTTGACGCCACCACCGACGATTACGCGCGTTGGGACATCACCATCACTGGCGCAAGCGCTGCAAATGACTACCGCAATGCTGCCAACACCTATGGTTTCAACGTCGAAATCGACCCTTTTGCAGTCACCAGCACCCCAAAGAAACGTACCGCTATGGGCCGTTTTGCACACGAAGGTGCTTGGGTTGGCCCGGTCACCGTCGGTAAGCCTGTGGTGTTTTATATGGGCTGCGATTCTCGCAACGAATACATCTACAAATTTGTCTCCACAGCTTTGTGGGTGGCCTCCGATGCCACTCTTGGTATGGCAGGAGGAGACAAGTATCTGGACGATGGCAAGCTGTATGTCGCCCGCTTCAACAGCGATTTTTCAGGCGAATGGTTGGAGCTGAGCAACTTGGCCGGCACACAAGCCGCCCCATCCAGCACCACTTTCACTTTTGGCGACACATCAGATGCTTACCTGAATACACGCCTGGCCGCCGACAAAAAGGGCGCAACCCCAATGGACCGTCCAGAGTGGGGCGCTGTAAATCCTGTTAACGGCGAGGTGTACATCACTTTGACCAATAGCTTTAGCGACACATCTTCCACTTACCGCCAGGTAACCCAGACGGACGCAGCAAATCCTCGATCCTACAAAGATAACTCGAACAGTACTCGCGCGGGCAACATGAACGGCCACATCATCCGCTGGCGCGAGATGGGCAGCAACCCAGCTGCCACCGCATTTACTTGGGACATCTATGTGTTCGGTGCTGAAAGCGATGACCTGAACAACCCCCAAGTCAATTTGTCAGGCTTGACCGTTGACAACGCCCTGTCCAGCCCCGATGGTTTGTGGTTTTCTGAGAAGACCGGCATTATGTACATCCAAACCGACGATGGCGCCTTCACCGACGAAGCCGACGGCAAAGGCTCCACTTGTATGTTGCTAGCGGCCATTCCTGGCACTGTGGGTGACGGCAAAACCGTTGAAGTAACCAACACCCTTGGTACCGCCACAAAGACCGTAACTACAAAAGTGGGTAAAACTGGCGAGCTGAAGCGTCTTCTCACCGGACCAGTTGACTGTGAAATCACTGGTATCACCGAGACTTACGACGGCAAGGCCCTGTTTATCAATGTTCAGCACCCAGGTGAAGGTTCAACCTCCTTAACAGCCCCGATCAGCAGCTGGCCGTACAGCAATACCGGAAGCGGTAATCCAGCATCTGCTACCACTGCTAAGAGCGCGCGCCCTCGTTCAGCCACCATCGTGCTTACACGCATTGATGGCGGTGTGATTGGAACCGACTTTACCTTGTCTTGAACTGTTTCTAAGTAAGGTGAAAACTTTGGCTCCGATCTCGTGAGAGATCGGAGCCATTTTTAATTTGAAAATTTTTTTGGGTTGAGGTAATTTTTTGGTAGCTCCTTATTTAAATAAAAGCCCGCTTCTCACAAATTAAGGAGCACGCATGCTTTGCAAGCATATTTCAATCACACGGCCTGCTCTATTGCTTGGCGTTTTGGTTTTGCTAAGCGCTTGCGGAGGTGGCGGCACCAACTCTGGGGGATCGTTAGCAACGAGTTCAGAGTCTGTTCCACAGGTGGTCGCAGTTGTGCTAAAAGCCCCGGTTTTGTCTTTCAAAGACACCGGCCTGAGTGTCACCGACGGCATCACAGGCAACGGCATCTGGGATGTGGCGAGTGAGATCAATTGGGAATTTTCTTTGGATCAAGGCGCCACCTGGACGCGAGGCATGGGCTCATCTTTTGAAGTCACGGGCGATGGCGCCAAGGTTATTTGGGTGCGCTCTTGGGACGACGCAGGCAACACCTCTGAGATTGTGCGCGTCAACTGTGTTTTAGACACGACGGTACCTGGTGCTTTGGGCGTCTCAGGCCAAACCGAAGGGGTGACCAATAGCTTGAGACTTTCGGGCATTGAACCCGGTGCGCGCTGGGAATATTCGCTGGACGAGCAACGCTCATGGGCTGCTGGTCAATGTAGCGCGCTGGGCATTTTGGGCAACAACTTAAGCCGCATCTGGTTGCGCCAAATGGACTTGGCTGGCAACGCTTCTGGCGCCCAAGCTTTTGACTTGCGAAGCCCCAACCTGGTGACTCATGAGGCATCAGGCAACCCATTGCAACCCAGTGTTTTGACGCCAGGCTTGCAAACCTATTTGATCCATGGCGTGGTGGTGCGCGGCGATGCCGACTATGTGCGGTGGGACATCCCTAGAGGACAAAAGGTGCAGTCGGTCAAGCTGGTGCAGTATGTTTCGGAAGACGCCATTGCCTTTTATGCTCTGCAACGCAACACGGTGTTTGATGCGGGCGAAGATGTCTTACGCATGCTGGTGTACGGCCACATGGGGCCCAGTGATTTGGGGCGCAATGTGTTGGCCAATGTGCCTAATTCTCAACTCGGCGAAGGGGCTATGACGCTGTGGTTTCAGCAAACCGGACCGCTGCCCACCCAGTACGCGATCGAAGTGGTGTTGGCCCCAGCGGAT
>JBIKOZ010000068.1:0-7176 GCA_044357745.1 Limnohabitans sp.
AGCAAGGTGGTTTTACCTGAACCCAAAAAGCCGGTCAGGATAGTGGTAGGAATCAAAGCCATGAAAACGCTCCAAAAAAACAATCGTCAAATCAGAAAGAAGTGTAGCCACCCCCAAAAACTATTTCTGGGCAAGGATGGATTGGGCGGGCAACGATTTCTGGTAGCCAGTATGAGGCGCCCGCCCAATCCATCCTCACCCTGCGAGCGAAAACGCTCAAAGCTTCTTCACAACCACCAGCCCCTTCAAATACTCCCCTTCCGGAAAATAAACAGTCATAGGATGGTCAGGCGCCCCTTGCAAGCGCTCACTGATATAGCCATCCACCCCCGCATCCGTCCCCGCCGAAGCCACAATCTTGTGAAACAAATCAGCACTGATCCCACCAGAACACGAATACGTGAACAACTCCCCACCCGGCGACAACAACTTAAACGCCAACCGATTGATGTCTTTGTAAGCACGCGCAGCACGCTCCGCATGAGCCGCAGTGGGCGCGAATTTAGGCGGGTCCAGCACAATGGCGTCAAACTGCCGACCCTGCTCAATAAAAGCACGTAGCGAAGCATTCACATCAGCATCCATGAACGTGGTGCGCAATAGATCAAAGCCATTGAGCAACACATTGGCTTTGGCTTTTTCAAGCGCAGGCCCAGACGAATCAATCGACGTCACATGCGCAGCACCGCCTGCCAAGGCAGCCACACTAAAGCCACCGGTGTAGCAATAGCAATTGAGCACATTTTGAAACTTGCGAAACTGAGTGTGTTGGTAAAAGCGATAACGGCTGTCGCGTTGGTCCAAATAGAAACCTGTTTTATGGCCTTCTGCAATGTTCAGAGACAACTGCCACCCATGCTCCTGCAATCTGATCTCTGTGGGCCCCTCACCCCGCAGCCAGCCCTTCACTTCTGGCAAACCTTCCAGAGAGCGAACGTTGGCATCTGAGCGCTCGTAAAGTTTGCTGAGGCCTGTGGCTTTCAGCAAAGCATCGGCCATCACAGCTTTGAAACGTTCAGTGCCACAAGACGTGAATTGCGCCACCAAGGTATCGCCATAACGGTCCACCACCAAACCTGGTAAGCCGTCAGATTCACCATGGACCAATCGCATGCCATTGCTGTTGATGTCAAACAAGCTGCGCGCTTGAATTGATTTTTGAATGAGCCCTTGAATGAATTCTGCGTCAATGCGCTGCGCTTCGTTGAAACTCCAAACACGCGCTCTAATTCGCGATGTGGGACTGAATGCAGCCCATGCCAAAAACACGCCTTCGCTCGACTCAACCCGCACAGTTTCACCAGCATCGGCACTGCCCTTGGCAATGGCCGATTCAAAAATCCAAGGATGCTGGCGTTGCAAAGAGCGTTCTTTGCCCGCTTTGAGTTGAATCGTTTTCATGCCGCCATTGTCCCACTCGGCGAGGCCTCCAAAGCCTTCAGCCGCCGCAGATTATTTTTTACGCTTGGCCCTAGGGTGCGCCGAATCATAGGCTTTGGACAAATGTTGAAAATCCAGGCGGGTGTAAACCTGTGTGGTGCTGATGTTGGCGTGACCCAACAACTCTTGTACAGCACGCAAGTCGCTGCTTGACTGAAGCAAATGACTGGCAAAGGAATGCCGCAACATGTGGGGATGCACTGGGGTGGCCATGCCTGCCAACAAACTGCGCCGTTTCAACCTTTGCCACACCGACTGTGCTGTCAAGCGCGTGCCATGCCGTCCCGGAAAGAGCGCCAGCGCAGCATCTGACAAGCCCGGTACCGATTGGGTCATCATGCCCAGCGCTTGGCTTCGCATGGGCAACCAAAGCGCAAGCGCTTTCAACGCGGCCTGCCCCAAAGGCACCGTTCTGCGTTTGCCGCCCTTGCCTTGCACCATGACCTCGGCGCCTTGCAAATCGATCCAGCCACGCCCTTTTTTGGCAGCTTCCGTGCTGGCCGCTACATCTAAGCCTGTGAGCTCTGCCACCCGCAAACCACAACCGTAAAGCAGTTCCACCATGGCGACATCACGCGCTTCTAGCCAGGGATCATCGGCATCTTCAGAGTGTTCGGCCAACTGCACTGCTTCATCCACGCCCAAGGCTTTGGGCAGAGGCTTTGAAACCTTGGGTGCGCGCACACCTTCAACAGGATTGTGCGCAATGAGATTTTCACGCGCCAGCCAATGGTAAAAGCCGCGCCAGCCCGACAAAATCAAAGCGATGCCGCGACCTGAGCGGCCGCCGCTGTGCATCTGCGCCACCCACCTGCGCACATGCGTGGTTTGAACCTGCACCAAATCAAGCTTGGCCTCAAGCGCTAATTCTGAAAGTTTTTGGAGGTCTAACGAATACAGCGTTGAGGTTCTCTCTGCTAGGCGTTTCTCAAAACGCACATGCTCGAGATAACGCGCAACGCGTTCGTCCATGGCTTAAGCCTTAGGCCTTAGCGGGCAAGAGGGCAGACAAAGCCGCACTGCACAACTCCGCCAAGTGTTCTAAAAAGTCGGTGCCCATGCCGCTGTGAAAGCGCTGTGCATCCGGCGACGCAAGTACCAATAAACCGAAGGGTGTTTGCTCTTTTCGCAAACGCAAGGGCAACAAGGCCACAGAGGCCGCTTGCGCTGGCGCTTGCAGCCATTGAACGGCTTCAATGCCCGTGCCTGCACCCACAAAAGGTGAGGCATAAGTGGCCGCAGCCTCTTTGACTTCCGCACTCACTGCTTGGGCATAGGGCGCATCGGAAAATACATCGGCCACACCCCACAAACGCACCGCCACTTGCGGCACTTGAAAACGCATCTCAATATTTTTCAATGCTGAAGGCACTCTTTCAGAAGCGGGTGTTTGTAACAACTCACATGCCCACTTCTGCAGCTTTTCTGTGATGATCATGTTCTCGTTGCCATGGCGAATCATGTCCATGATGCGCATCTCAAGCGCACGAATTTTGTCGCGCAGCATTTGGGCTTGGCGCTCTTGCAAGCTCACCGAACGGTGATTGTCTGGACTCATCAAATGAACCGATGACAACAACTGCGCATGCCGCACAAAAAAATCAGGCGTATTGGCCAAGAAATCAGCGATGTCATCCTCTGTAATGGGGTTCATCGGATTGATGGGAGTGGGGGTCATGCCTGTCTTTCTAATTTCAAGGTAATTCGGGTACGTCAATTTCGCCTTCAAACACCGACGTGGCCGGCCCCGTCATCCAAACGGGTTGAGACACATCTTGCAAAGTGGCGCCCTGCCATTCAATGGTGAGCACACCGCCATGCGTTTGAACATCTACTTTAGGGTTGAGTAAACCCATGCGTATGCCTGCCACCACGGCAGCGCAAGCACCTGTTCCGCAGGCCAATGTTTCGCCAGCGCCGCGTTCAAATACGCGCAAACGAATGACATCACGGCTGAGTACTTGCATGAAACCGGCGTTGACGCGATTGGGAAAGGCGCTGTGGTTTTCAATCAAAGGGCCATGCGTCAGAACAGGTGCCGTGTCAACGTTGTCCACCCGCTGAATTGCGTGTGGATTGCCCATCGACACCACCGCCACATCTGCCACTGCAGGTGCGCCTGTAGCAACGTCTTTGAGATTCAAAGTCAAGTGCCACACTTCACAGCCATTCACCGACTTGTGTTGCAAGCCTTCTGCATGAAAAGGTACTTGAGACAAATTGAAAAGGGGCGCGCCCATGTTGACGGTCACGCGGCCATCTGGGTTCATTTGCAATTCAATTTCGCCTTGCTGCACTTTCACGCGAACGAGGTCTTTGGAGGTCAAGCCTTTGTCGTGCACATAGCGGAAAAAACAACGCGCGCCATTGCCGCAGTGCTCGACCTCACCGCCATCGGCGTTGTGAATCACGTATTCAAAATCAACCGTGTCGTTGGGTGCGGGTCGCACCGTCAGAATTTGATCGGCGCCCACACCAAAGTGTCGGTCGGCCAAGAAACGGTATTGGGCTTGGGTGAGTTGATGACGCGCACGCGTTTCATCGAGCACCACAAAGTCGTTGCCCGCCCCTTGCATTTTTGTAAAGCGAATTCGCATGACTGAATTATCCTCGGTTCGGCCCCTGGTTGGCACAAGGCCTGATAATCAGCACATGGTCAGACCTCACCAACTTTTGCATCCCCAGCGAGAACCCGCCGTGACACGGCCCGCCGCCACAGTGCTGCTGCTGCGCGACAGCCCCCAAGGCATTGAAGTCCTCATGACTCGGCGCTCGCTGACAGCCAGCTTTGCACCTGGCGCCTATGTGTTTCCGGGTGGCGGCATCGACGCCCTCGATGCGGCTTCGCACGCCCAAGCAAGGCGACGACCCACCCAAAGCGACCTGCACCTCACACAAGCCATTGCCGCCATCCGTGAAAGCTATGAAGAGCTGGGGATCTTGCTGGCCTACACGGCCGATCAAAGCATGGCCACGGCGCAAGACATCGCCAAGCTCGATCGAAGCCAGCCCTTTGCAGCCCAATGTGCTGCTTTCGGCATGAAGCTGGCGGCTGAAAAGGTCTATGTGCTGGCCCACTGGATCACCGATCGCGATTTACCCAAGCGCTTTGACGTGCCCTTCTTGGTGGCCCGCATGCCCGAAGGTCAAACGCCTGTGGCCGATGAATCTGAACAATTCGAGCCTGTGTGGGTGCGCCCTGCCGACGCGCTCAAGCGCCATGAAGCGGGTGACTTCTTCATCATTTTTCCGACCATTCGCACTTTGCAACGACTCACACCGTTTGCCGATGTGCAAGCGGTGCTCGATGCCTGCGCCGTCAACGACGAACCGCTGTGGACCAGTTGCCCTCGGGCAGGCTGGTTGGCTGGCAAAGAGGCACGCTACATGGAGCACGAATCGCCTTTTGGCGAATTGGCGCTGACCAGCCCCGATGGCCAAATCGTGCATCACCTTGATTGGCAGTCCGACCACCCCGTGGCCCTGCTCAAAAATGTGCAGCGACTGACCGCGCCCAACCCCGGCGTGATGACGGGCCCAGGCACCAACACCTACTGGGTGGGCGACCCCCAAAGTGGCTTCATCGTGATTGACCCGGGCCCTGCAGACCCTGATCATTTGGAAAAAATTTGGCGCGCTACGGGCGCTCAAATTCGAATGATTGTGTGCACCCACTCACACCCCGACCATTCACCCGGCGCCAAGCCTTTGCAAACTCTTTGCAACGGACAAGCCGGTGGTGTGCCGCCCATTTTGGGCCTGTCTTCTGCCAGCACGGCCAACGCACAAAGTCAATTCAAGCCCGATCGCGAGCTTCAACACGGCGAAATCTTGAAGGTCGGTGAGCACAGCTTGAAAGTCCTGCACACCCCAGGTCATGCTGCCAATCATTTGTGCCTGGCGCTTGTGGAAGATGGCTTGTTGTTCACGGGCGATCATGTCCTGAATGGCAGCACCACGGTGGTCAATCCCCCTGATGGCAGCATGAACGATTACCTCGATTCATTGGACTTGTTGGCCCATGAATGTCAGGCCCACTCGCTTGAATTTATTCTGCCAGCCCATGGCTACGTGTTGGGGTTTGCCGCGCAAGCCATTGCCCACCTGAAAGCCCATCGCTTAAAGCGGGAAGCCAAAGTGATCGCCGCTATGCGGGCTCTGCCGCATGGCACCTTGGAAGATTGGGTGGCACACGCCTACGACGACGTGCCCGAACGTTTGTGGCCAGTGGCTGCGCGTTCATTGCAGGCCCACGTGGACCGCATTCAGTCGATGCCGCCTGGCAACCACTGAAACCACAAGACCCTCATGAATGCAATGAACCCAACCGAGGGCATTCGCCTGGCCAAACGTGTGGCCGATATATTGAAATGCTCCCGCAGCGAAGCCGAACAGGTCATTGTGGGGGGCTGGGTCAAAGTCAACGAAGTGGTGGTGGACGAACCCGCGCACCGCGTGAGCAATGAAAAAATCGACATTCACAGCACTGCACAGCGCGGCAAAGTGCCGCTGCTCACGGTCATCTTGCACAAGGCGGCCGGTCAAAGTTGCCTGCCTCAAAGTCACACCCACATCTGGAAAAGCCTAACCTCCGAGCAGCGCTCTAATCAAGACCGCTCTGGCATCAGCCTCACGCCGCGCCTTCAAAAATTATTGCAATGCGCCGCCGCTTTGGAAGATGCCGCAACCGGCTTGGTGGTTTTGTCCGAAGACCCCAGCATGCTGCGCAAACTTCAAGACGAACGCAGCCCCTTAGAACATGAAATGCTGGCCGAAGTGCAAGGGTCGGTCAGCCCGGACCAGCTGCGCGACATGTGCCCCATGGGCCTGAAAACCAGTCTCAGCAGCGAGAATCCAGAAAAAACGGCTTTGCGCATGGCTTTCAAGGGGTACCAGCCGGGGTATGCCGCGGGGGTCATTGAAAACACAGGCCTTCGCCTGATTGGGCTCAAAAGGGTGCGAATGGGTCGGGTTTTGATGGCCCCTTTGGCACCTGGCCAATGGCGCGCCCTCATGCCCTATGAAAGATTTTGAAAAAATGACGCTTTTTTGGCGTGTTTTTGCCACATTTATGACAATGAAGCCCTTGAAATTCATGCGGTCATCCTCAATTGTGCTTGTAAGTTTGAGAAAATGTCCCAAAGTTTGATTCGCCGCCTGCGCTGAAAGGAAAACACCATGCGTTTGAGCACCAAAAGTCGTTTTGCCGTTACGGCCATGATCGATGTCGCATTGCGCGAGGATCGAGGCCCTGTTTCGCTCTCGGCCATCAGCGAACGTCACCAAATTTCACTCTCCTATTTGGAGCAACTGTTCAGCAAACTGCGTCAACACCATTTAGTGGAAAGCACTCGCGGTCCTGGCGGTGGTTACTCTTTGGCCCGCAATGCCGAAAAAATCACCATGGCCGACATTGTGAGCGCCGTTGACTTTTCAGCCGAATCAGAGGACGCCACCAACACCGAAGGCAGCACCTGGATGAGCAGTGAGTTGTGGGCCAGCTTGAATGAAAAAATGCTGGCACATCTGCAATCGATCAGCTTGCGTCAGTTGGTGTCTGAGCAGCGCGCCAAAGGTGTGACGGTTGAGCCAGCGCCCTCTGTGGTCAAGCGCGGTGTGTTTGCCAAGCCCAAAAGTCAGCCCGTCAAAATGAACGTGCCCAACTCCGTGTTTGCATTGGCTGCCAGCTTGGTCCCAACACGCTGAACGAAGTGCACTCAAGCTAAAACGCGCTGT
>JBIKOZ010000069.1:0-7164 GCA_044357745.1 Limnohabitans sp.
CAAAGTTCATACGGTTGAACACTTGATGTCGGCTTGTGCAGGCTTAGGCATCGATAACTTGATCATCGAGATCACGGCAGAAGAGGTGCCCATCTTGGATGGCTCTGCCTCTTCCTTTGTCTTCTTGCTGCAAAGCGCAGGCATTGAATTGCAAAAGGTCCCCAAGAAATTCATTTGTGTTTTAAAAACAGTCGAAGTGAAAGACGGGCAGGGCGAAAACATCAAATGGGCCAAGTTGGAGCCTTATAACGGCTACCGTCTGAGTTTTGAGATTGATTTCCATCACCCTGCAGTCGACTCCACCGGGCAGCAAGTGGTCTTCGACATGGGTCAAGACGTGTACGCACGCGACATCGCTCGAGCACGCACCTTTGGTTTTACAAAAGATGTCGAAATGTTGCGATCTAACGGCTTGGCCTTGGGCGGCGGTTTAGACAACGCCATTGTGATGGACGACTACAAAGTTCTCAACAGCGATGGTCTTCGGTATGACGATGAATTTGTGAAGCACAAGATCTTGGATGCGATGGGCGATCTGTATCTGATTGGCAAGCCACTCATTGCCAGTTACACAGCCTTTCGTTCCGGACATGCCATGAACAATTTGTTGCTGCGGGCCCTGCTCGAGCAGCCTGATGCCTATGAGATTGTCAGCTTCGATGATGTGAAAAAAGCACCCGAAGGTTTCGCGCTTCCCTTGCGTGCTTGGTAATGAATGTCGGATCAAGCAGCGCCCTCTTTGAAAGATTCGCTGGCGCAACGCGATCGAATGATCAGTACCCAGCCCAGCAGCCACTAAGGCGTCATCAATGACTGCGGCCGTCTTTGAACATGCCGTGGGTTTTTCGATGAAGAACATCCAAGGCAGCCAGTTTGTTCAAGGAAGGACTGGCGTGCGCATGTGTGATGGCCAAGCCCAATGCATCAGCTGCATCGGGGCCAGGCACTGACGGAAGCTTCAACATGCTTTTCACCATTTCTTGAATTTGAGATTTGGCCGCACGGCCATGACCCGTGATGGCCTTCTTCATTTGCAATGCGGTGTATTCAGCCACTGGCAAATTGCATGAAACCAGAGCGGTCAGGCAACATCCACGTGCTTGGCCTAAAAGCAAAGTGGCCTGCGGGTTGACATTGACGAAGACAATTTCGACCGACGCGACTTGGGGCTGGTAACGCTGATTGATTTCAAGGATGCCGTCGTAAATCACCTTCAGACGATTGGGCAAGTTACCTTGTTCAACTTTGTGGGTTCGAATGACACCACTGGCGACGTAGTTGAGTTTGGAGCCGTCAACGTCAATCACACCAAAACCAGTGATTTGAAGGCCAGGGTCAATGCCAAGAATTCTCATGCTGCGATTGTCATTCGGTGTTCAGGGTAAAGCAACATCATTCATGCGCGCCATGATGGTTTGAGCACGGTCACTCAAATAGACAGATTCAGGTAATTTTTCAAAAAATCGAGGTCGGGGCAACATCACCGCAAGCCGTGCAGATTCCCATTCGGTGAGTTTTGCGGCAGGTTTTTGAAAATAGTGCTGCGCTGCAGCTTCTGCCCCAAAAACGCCCATGCCCCATTCCACATGGTTTAAATAAAGCGTGAGAATTTGTTTCTTTGACAAAAAGGTTTCGAGCGACAGGGTGATAACCCATTCTTGTGCTTTTCTCAATAGGGTTCGCTCACCCGTGAGTAACAGGTTTTTTGCCAGCTGTTGCGTAATCGTTGAGCCGCCTACAATTTTGGGCGCTTTTACCTTGGCATTTTTTTTCTGAGCGGCTTGTGCTTCAAGCTTGGCTTGAGCACTGGCATTTTTTCGCCACGCTTTTTCAACAGCGTCCCACCAGACGCCATTGTGTTGGGTAAAGCCACTGTCCTCAGAAGCCAAGACGGCACGCTTCAAGGTGTTCGATATTTGATCTGCGCCGCGCCAATCTTGTCGCCAGATCAGATGGCCTTTTTGGGAAATGATTTGCCAAGCTTGAGAGCGCTGAAAGGCGGTAGAGGCTGGGTCAGAAAAGGCCATCAAGCCAACGCAACCGATGAAAAAAAATTGCAGCAACACAAAGCCAACAAGCACAAGCTTGAGCCATTGTTGGAGTGCAAAGATGAAATTTTTCATGGCTTCAAAGTTTGAGGCGCAAGCATGCGGGTTTCCAAGGTTTCATCTCGAGAAAAACTAAAGCGTGTGACGACCACAAGTTGATCAGCTTGACGCTTCATTTCGGAGGTGAAACGGTCAAATGGCGAGGCACCTTGAACAATGGCCAATGCGCGCTGATCAAGAATAGCGTTGCCTGAGCCTCGTGCAATTTCAGTTTGAATAATTTTGCCATGGGCACTCAATGTGATGGCCATGGTGAGACTGCCGTAGAGTTTTTCGCCGTTGGCCTGCGGAAAATTTTCAGTGCCTGTGGTTTCAATGGTCCTGCGCATTTTGTCGTAATACCGTGCGAAGCTCACTTCCTGAGTCGCAGGGCCAATGAAACGTTTTTTGGGTCCGCCTTGCAGAATCTGCGACTGTTTTTCAATCTGAGCCAGTTGACTCGAAACTTGCTTTTGTCGTTCAGTTAGAGCATCGGCTTTTGCTGGCTCGTGTGCAGCTTGAGGATTTTGGCTGTTGGCTTGAAAAATTTCTTGTTTCAGTTGATGAATCAAGCGAGCCTGCTCATTTTTCAAGACCTCCATTTTTTTCTCTAACTGCTGCAGGTCTAGGCCACTTTGATCTTGCGATTGCGCGCTGAAGGGGTTGGATTGAAGTTGGGCGCCTTGTCCTTGTCCGCCGCCAGCCAAGTTGACTTGCGCCAATGCTTGAGGTTTGTCGGGCGCTTGGGTGCTGCGCGAATTGACCAACACCACTTCGAGGTTGGAATGTTCAAACAATCGATCAATTGGAAGGGGTGTGGCCCATTTCATCGAAAGGAAAACAGAATGCAATAAAACCGAAATACCCAAAGCCCACACCAAATGGCGATGTGAGTCGCGCTGGAAAGTCAATGGTGTGAAAGGCTTGTGCATTAAGGAGGTGAAGAATCGTCCGAGGGGGTTTCGTCGACATTCAGGGCAATGGCAATCGGGCCTGTGGCTGAATCTTCAAGCTCTTCCAAGCCATCCTCGCCGGCCTCTGGATGAGGGCTGCTGGTGTCTAAGGATGACAATTTCTCTATCACCGTGCCGTTGACATCAAGTGCCATCGCATCAACTGCACCCAATTGCACATTGACTTTGTCGCCTCGCGCCAAACCAGAGGCGCCGACGACTGTCAACATCAAGGGCAAATTGTCGGCACGAACCAACCAACTGCCACCCGCCATTTCTTTGACCAAACTCGCAAGTACTTCGGTGATGTTTTCTTGTTTTAAATACTGCAGCGTCCAAAAACGTTCCATGCCCGATTGATAGCTGTTGTAAGCGGTATAGGCTGCATCGAAGGCGCTGATGATGGCAAACATTTGCGCATCTTTGGGTTTGAACGGCGCAGCCAGCGCTGCGGTGGCACCATGTTTGGCGCAGGCAATGATTTGCCATTGGTTTACCAAATCGGTGTAGCGACGCAGCGGCGAAGTGCTCCAAGCATAAGCGGGGACACCAATGCCGGCATGCGGCAGCGCTTTGGTGCCCATGCGCACCTTGACGCCGGGTGCCATGCTGGCTTGACTGCGGTAAATGGCTGGCACCCCCAAGCTGGCCAGCCATTGCCCCCAGGTGCTGTTGGCCAAAATCATGGCCTCTGCCACAATCAAATCTAGGGGCGCGCCGCGCTGACGCACACTGATCTGCACCGTCTCATGACCTGTGGGGGGCGCATCAGTTTGGGTGCGTTGCAAGCGAAAGTTGTAGTCGGGACGGTTGAAGGTTTCAGGCTTGCCGCGCACCACTTCACGACCCGCTTTGAGGTGCTGCGCTAAGCGCCAGAAAAATGCCAGGCTTTCATGTGAAATCGGCAACTGAGGCTCACCGCTGCGGGGTGCGGGCGCGCTGTCTTCGAGCCAAGCTTGAGTGACCCACGCATCGAGTTGATCATGGCGCAAATTGGCCGCAATAGGAACGCGCTCTAATTTGGTTTCACTGTGTTGTATGCTGAGCGTGGCTTCATCGAAGGTGACATAAAGCGACACCGCAGGACAGGCTTGGCCTTCTGCCAAGGTGTATTGCTGAACCACTTCGTCGGGCAGCATGGTTATTTTGTAGCCTGGCATGTAAACCGTCGACAAGCGTGAACGACCCAATTGATCAACGGCGCTGTTGGGCTCAATGGCCAAACCCGGTGCGGCAATGTGGATGCCGACCACCACGGTGCCCGAACCAAGTCCTTGTACAGACAAGGCGTCGTCAATCTCCGTGGTTTGAGAATCGTCAATCGAGTAGGCCTGTACCGTGGCCGTTGGCAGCGCATCAACAATGCGCGGGGCTTCTAATTTTGGAAAGCCGGTGCCCTTTGGAAAGTTGTCAAACAAGAAACGTTGCCAATGAAAATCGTAGGCACTGGCGATCGCCCCTGCATTTTGTAAAAGCGTGAGGGGTGCGGTTTGGCTACTGCGGCTGGCCTCCACCACGGCCTTGTACTCCGGCGCATTTTTGTCGGGCCTGAATAAAATTTTGTAGAGCTGATCTTTGATGGGTGCAGGGCATTCACCTGCGATCAATTGATGTGACCAGTGTTCAATTTGCGCCACGATTTGCTTTTTCTTTTCAATGCCTGCCAAGGCCAACTGGACCGTTTCTGAGGCGGCTTTTTTGAACCGACCTTTGCCTGCACGACGGAAATAATGAGGGGCTTCGTAAAGACGAATGAGTGCGCCCACCTGGTGTGCAAGGCTTGCATCGGCACTGAAATACTCGCGAGCGATGTCGGCAAAACCAAATTCGGTTTCAGGCGCAAACTCCCAGGCCAAATCAAGCTCAATACTTTGGCTCATGATGGCGGCTTCGGCCAGCAATTGCGCAGGGGCAGGCTTGTCAAATTTCAAAAGTACGTTGGCACCTTTGACCTTGACTCTTTTGCCGCTGTCTAACTCCACCTGCACAGAGGCCTCTGCCTCTGACAGGATGCGTCCGGCTAAAAATTTGCCAGCTTCTTCAAACAATAAAAACATGGGTTAGATTGTCCCATGAGGAGCCCCCCTGAGGAGGTGGGGTTGGGTAAATCTAAAATTTCTGTCTTTGGCGGGGAAGCGAAGGATAATCAGACCATGCGACGTGTGATCGAAAAGCCCAGTTTGTTGTCTCGAATCCTTTATTTATTTGAAGGATTTGATGGCCCTTTGGCGTTTGCGGTCTTTGTACTGGCCTGCGCCGGAATGCTGATCATGTATTCCTCTGGATTCGATCATGGCACCCGCTTTGTCGATCATGGCCGAAACATGCTCATTGCCGCTGTCATCATGTTTGGCATGGCCCAAATTCCTCCCCAAAGATTGATGACGCTGGCTGTGCCCATTTACACGGTGGGCGTCATGCTTTTGATTGCGGTGGCCATTTTTGGCATCACCAAAAAGGGTGCCAAGCGCTGGCTCAATGTAGGGGTGGTGATTCAACCCAGTGAAATTTTAAAAATTGCCATGCCCTTGATGCTGGCGTGGTGGTTCCAAAAGCGAGAGGGTCAACTTCGACCCCTGGATTTTTTGGTGGCGGGCCTTTTGCTTTTGGTGCCTGTGGGTTTGATCATGCGTCAACCCGATCTGGGCACCGCATTGTTGGTTTTAAGTACAGGCATTGCCGTTTTGTTTTTTGCGGGACTTAGCTGGCGTCTCATTTTGCCGCCTGTCTTTCTGGGCGTGGTTGGCATCGTTTTGTTGGTGGTTTTCGAATCTGAATTGTGCGCGCAAGGGGTTGATTGGAAAGTCCTTCACGAGTACCAACGCCAAAGGGTTTGCACGCTTCTTGACCCCGCCCGTGATCCTTTGGGCAAAGGTTTTCACATCATCCAGGGCATGATTGCCATCGGCTCGGGAGGGTTTTGGGGTAAGGGATTCATGCAAGGAACGCAAACGCATCTGGAGTTCATCCCAGAGAGAACCACAGACTTTATTTTTGCTGCGTTCTCGGAAGAGTTTGGTTTGGTCGGCACACTTTTGCTCATTACCGGCTTTTTCTTTTTGGTCTTCAGGGGCTTGGTCATTGCCCGCGAGGCCCCGACGCTTTTCACCCGATTGCTGGCGGGCAGCGTGAGCATGATTTTCTTTACCTATGCCTTCGTTAACATGGGCATGGTCAGCGGCATCTTGCCGGTGGTCGGCGTGCCCTTGCCCTTTATCAGCTATGGCGGTACGGCCATGGTGACCTTGGGCCTTGGCTTGGGTATTTTGATGTCCATTGCCAAAGCCAAACGCTTGGTCCAGACCTGACCGAGCCATGTTCAAGGCGCGGCTTGTGTTTTTCCCGTCCCTCTGTGTGCAGGGCCTTCAGAGCTTGCCTACAATGCACACATGATTTCACGCGAACCCACCATTGAACGCCTGGCCACGGCCAGATCTTTGCTGCTCGAACCTTTTGGTTTGGACGAAACGCATTTGGCCAAAGCTTTGAGCGCCATCAAAGCGCACAAAGTGGACGATGCCGATTTGTATTTCCAATACACCCGCTCAGAGGGCTGGAGTCTGGAAGAGGGCATTGTGAAAACGGGCAGTTTCAGCATTGACCAAGGCGTTGGTGTGCGCGCTGTGGCCGGCGAAAAAACAGCTTTTGCTTATTCAGACGATATTTCTGAAGCGTCGCTGATGGATGCGGCCGTTACCGTCAGAGCCATTGCACAAGCCAGTCAAAATCGCAAAGCCAAAGTGCCTGCGCGCAAGGTCGCTGGCATGCGATCTTTGTACCCCTCGCTTGATCCCATGGGGACTTTGAACAGCACCGATAAAGTGAAATTGCTGGGAAAGGTCGAGCAGTTGGCCCGTGCCAAAGACCCGCGCGTGGTGCAAGTCATGGCGGGCTTGGCCAGTGAGTATGACGTGGTCATGGTGGCGCGAGCTGATGGCACTTTGGCTGCCGATGTGCGTCCCCTGGTGCGCCTCTCTGTCACCGTCATCGCTGAACAAAATGGCCGCCGTGAGGTCGGCAGCGGTGGTGGTGGCGGTCGATTTGGTTTGGCCTATTTTGACGATGCCATGGTCAACACTTATGTGAATGACGCTGTGCATGCAGCTTTGACCAATTTGGATGCG
>JBIKOZ010000070.1:0-7152 GCA_044357745.1 Limnohabitans sp.
TCAGCGACGGATTGGTGGTCGCATCTTGCGGCTGAAACTGCGCCAGTTGTTTGAAATCACCCGTGTCCGCAACAACGGTGGTGTGAGTTTTGAGGGCGTCGAGTTGGTTCATGGCAATTAATTTAAATCAAGGCTTGAATTATCGATGAAACAAAGTTACATTACAAACTCATTTTTATGTAACAAATGAACATGTCCTTCGATTTGGTCTTTTTTGGCGGCACGGGCGACCTGGTTTGGCGCAAATTAATGCCCGCCCTGTTCCAAGCTTTCCGTCACGGCACTTTGCCAGAAGGCGGCCGAATCATTGGTGTTGCCCGCGACAGCATGTCGGATGAGCAGTACCGAACCCTCATTCAGTCTCGTTTTGAGCAAGTAGAGGGCGCTAAACGCCCCAATGACGAAGAGTTTGCCCGATTCAAGGCCATGCTCCATTACGAGCGCGTGGACTTGTCCAATCCGCAGGACTACGCCAAGCTAGCCACCCGCCTGGCCGAGCGCCAAACAGACACTGTGGTGATGTATTTGGCAACCGCGCCCAGCCTGTTCAACACGGTCTGTGAACAACTGGCCGTGGCCCAACTGAACACCCCCAAAACCCGTATCGTTTTAGAAAAACCGCTGGGCCACGATCTCAAGTCCAACAAGGCCATCAACCAAAGTGTGCGCAAGGTCTTTGAAGAACATCAGGTCTTCAGGATTGACCACTACTTGGGCAAGCCTTCGGTGCAAAACCTGTTTGCCATGCGCTTTGGCAATGCCCTGTTTGAACCCTTGTGGCGCAGAGAGCACATTGCCAACATTCAAATCACCATTGCCGAAGAGCTGGGTGTGGAAAAGCGCGGTGCGTTTTATGAGAACACCGGGGCCTTGCGCGACATGGTGCAAAACCACGCGCTGCAATTGCTGTGCGCCATCGCCATGGAGCCACCCATCAACGCGCACGCCGATGCCATTCGCGATGAAAAGCTCAAAGTGTTGCGGGCCCTCAAACCATGGACCACAGAAACCTTGAACCAACACGTGGTGCGCGGCCAGTACAGCCCGGGCAATGTGAACGGCCAAGCGGTGCCAGGCTACAACGAAGAAAGCGGCGTCAACGCCAACAGCAATACCGAAACCTTTGTCGCGCTCAGAACAGAGATTGCCAATTGGCGTTGGGCCGGCGTGCCCTTCTACATTCGAACAGGCAAACGTTTGGCCTCACGCGAGGGTTACATTGAAATCAATTTTCGGCCCGCACCGCACGCTATTTTTCAAGCGCCCGCGGGCGGCGTCAACAAATTGGTGATTCATTTGCAACCCAAAGACGGTTTGGAATTGCACCTGTTTGCTGAAGGCCAGCAAAAACGCATCAAGACAGGCCATCAAACCTCGACCAAATTGAGCGCCGTCCAACTCGACCTCGATTTCGACAAGCGCTTTGGCAGCGAGCGCGTGGGCGCCTACGAGCGTTTGCTCTTGGATGTTTTAGACGGGCGCCTGAATTTATTTGTGCGCAGCGACGAGCAAGAAGAGGCCTGGCGCTGGGTCGAACCCATTCTGCAACACTGGGCCACCGAGACCCAAGGCCCCCGCCACTATGCCGCTGGTACTTGGGGGCCAAGCGCCTCTAGCGCCATGATTGCGCGTGATGGATTTTGCTGGTCGGAGGAAATCTAAACCATGCTTGACCGAATCAAGGCCTCGCTCCCCTCCTTGGCACCCGCTGAACAGCGTGTGGGTAAATTGGTGTTGCAAGATCCACGGGCGTTTGCCAACTTGCCCGTCACAGAGCTGGCAGATCGCGCACATGTGAGCAAGCCCACCGTGGTTCGATTTTGCCGAAGTGTGGGCTATGACGGCCTGTCTGATTTCAAACTGAAGCTGGCCGGTAGCGTGAGCGAGGGCGTGCCCTTCATTCACCGCAGTGTTGATGCAGACGACAAAACCAGCGACGTGACGGTCAAGGTGATTGACAACACCGTGGCGGCTTTTTTGAAGTACCGCAACGATGCCTCCTCATTTGTCTTAGAGCAAGCCGTGCAAGCGCTGGCTGAAACCCACAGCACCGGCAAGCGCATTGAGTTTTATGGCGTAGGCAACTCCGGTATCGTGGCCCAAGACGCCCAACACAAATTTTTTCGTCTTGGCATGAACACCATTGCCTACAGCGATGGTCACATGCAAGTGATGAGCGCTTCCATGCTGAGTCAAGGCGATTGTGTGGTGGTGATTTCCAACTCAGGCCGCACACGCGATTTGATGGACGCCTGCGACATTGCGCGCAAACGCGGGGCGACCACCATTGTGATCACGGCAAGCGGCTCCCCGCTGGCCACGGCTGGTCAAATACATTTAACGGCCGACCACCCCGAAAGCTATGACCGCTACAGCCCCATGGTCTCGCGGCTGTTGCACCTGTTGATCATTGACATTTTGGCCACCACCGTGGCGCTGCGCATTGGGGAGGCTTTGCAACCTGCCCTGCGCGAAATGAAAAACAATCTGCGCAGCAAGCGTTACACCTGAAGTTGGGCAACCGACTTGCCCTTGCCGAGAAGCCAGGGCTGATCCGGCTTTCATTGGCAATTACCCTGATTCAACTTGCGGCCCGTCATGTCTCTCCCTAAAATGACTGGGTCACTTAACTTAGACAGGATTTAGCATGTACCAACGCTTCCTTCAGGTATTCCGCCTGCTCACATTGGCCATCGGAATCTCAGCAGCTCTGCTGGGCGCCACCACCGCACAAGCTGTTGAATTTAAATGGGCTGCGCAAAACGACATTTTGACGCTCGACCCCCATTCACAAAATCACGCCACCACCAACAACGTTGTGGGCCACGCCTACGAAGGCCTGGTGCGTTACGACAAGAACTACAAAATCGAACCCTCTTTGGCCACCAGCTGGTCCAACGTCAGCGCCACAGTGATGCGTTTCAACCTGCGCAAAAACATCAAGTTTCATGACGGCACGCCTTTTACAGCAGACGACGTCATTTTTTCATTTGAACGCATTCGCCAGCCGCAAGGCACCATGCAGATTTATGTAGCGGGTGTGAAGGAGATGAGAAAGGTTGACGACCACACCTTGGACATCATCTTGGACAAGCCCGTTCCAACTTTGCTGAACAATTTCACAACCTTTCTGATCATGAGCAAGTCATGGTCGGTTAAAAACAAATCTGAAAAAATTCAAGACTACAAGGCGAAAGAAATTACCTACGCCTCGACCCACACCAATGGCACAGGCCCCTATGTGATTAAAGAGTGGGCGCCTGATCAACGCGTGGTGCTCACCCACAACAAAGGCTGGTGGGACAAGCTTCAAGGCAACGTGACCGACATCATTTACACCCCCATCAAGTCAGACCCCACACGCATTGCCGCGCTGCTGTCTGGCAACGTTGATGCCGTGACTGACTTGCCTACGCAAGACGTCGCCCGCTTACGTTCTACCGCCAGCTTGTCGGTATTAGACGGCCCTGAAGTTCGCACCATTTTCTTTGGTCTTGACATGGGAAGTGAAGAACTCAAATATGCGCCCAAGGGTAAGAACTTCTTTAAAGATGTTCGCGTTCGCAAAGCCTTGAGCATGTCCATTGACCGCGCCGCCATTCAGCGCAGCATCATGCGCGGCTTGTCATTGCCTGCCAGCATCATCATTGCGCCAGGCGTGAACGGTTACAACGCCGACATGGACAAAACAGCCCCTGCCGATGTAGAAGGCGCTAAAAAGTTATTGGCAGACGCCGGCTATCCCAACGGTTTGGAATTTACCTTGGACTGCCCTAACAATCGCTATGTGAACGACGAAGAAGTTTGCCAAGCGGTGGTCAACATGTGGGCCAGAATTGGCGTCAAAGCCAAGCTCAATGCCATGAACTTTGGGCCCTACATTGCCAAGGTCCAAAACTTTGACTCCAGCGCTTACTTGCTGGGTTGGGGCGTGGCCACTTATGACGCACAGTACTCATTGCAATCTTTGGTGATGACCCGCACACAAGGCGCCGATGGCAGCTTCAACTACTCCAGAGTGAACAATGCCAAGCTAGACGGCTTGGTTGAAGCCATGAAAACCGAAATGGACAAAAACAAACGCGATGCCATGATCAAGGACGCTTTGACGATCACTCGCGATGAAGTCTTGGTCATTCCACTGCACCACCAAATGCGTCCTTGGGCCATGAAGAAAAACGTCACCATGACGCACAACTCCAACGATGCGCCCAAGATGTACTACGTCAACGTGAACTGATTTTCTTTCTCGCCACAAAAAAAGACACCCTCGGGTGTCTTTTTTTATGGCCTCTTTGATCAGTGCCGGCCTTCTTCAACGGCATGACAAGCCACCTTGATGCCCTTGAACAACTTCAATACAGGACGCTCTGAGCGACAACGCTCATTGGCCAAAGGACAGCGCGGATTGAAGCTGCAGCCTGTTGGCGGGTTCAAGGGGTTGGGTACCTCGCCCTGCACAGGCGTCCGTGCCCTGCCCGTGTCTTTCAGCTTGGGAATGGCATCGAGCAGCATGCGGGTATAGGGGTGCTGCGGATTGCTGAAAAGGCTGTGCTTGTCCGACAGCTCCACCAGCTGGCCCAAATACATCACACCCACGTTGTCGCTCACATGGCGCACCACGGCCAGGTTGTGCGAAATAAACAAGTAGGTCAGGCCGCGCTCGCGCTGCAGGTCTTTCATGATGTTGAGCACTTGCGCCTGCACGCTCACATCCAAGGCCGAGGTGGGTTCATCGCAGACCAAAAACTCTGGCGCAGTGGCCAAGGCACGCGCTATCGAAATTCGCTGACGCTGCCCCCCCGAGAACTGGTGCGGATACTTCACCATGTCCAAAGCCGACAAACCGACAGACTGCAACAACTCGGCCACACGTGCTTTGAGTTCTTGTTCATCCTGAATCAAGCCATGCTCGTGCAGCGGCTCACCCACAATGTCTTCCACGGTCCAGCGCGGGTTCAAGCTGGCATAGGGGTCTTGGAAAATCATTTGAATGCGTTTGCGCATGGCCTTCGCATCCTTTGACTTGAAGGCGGCATGCGCGTCTTCACCATCAAAGGTCAAACCCCCGCGCGTGGGCTCATACAAGCCCACCAACAAGCGCGCCACGGTGCTTTTGCCACAGCCTGACTCTCCCACCAAGGCCAATGTTTTGCCGCGCTCAATTTCAAAACTTACACCGTCAACGGCTTTGAGCAATTGGCGGGGTTTGCGCTCAATCATGCGCGTCAGCCAAGGTGCTGACACATCAAAAGTTTTGGCCAAGTCATGGGCCACCACCAAGGCTTGGGGCGATGCTGTCATGTTGTTTGCGGGGTCACTCATGCGGCACCGCCTGAGTTGACTGCGGGTTGCAACCAACATGCCACCCACGTGGGTGCGTCAGCGACAGCCTGAGCAACTTGTACCAACTCTGGACGCTCATGCCGACATTTCTCAAAAACTTGAGGGCAGCGTGGGTTAAAAGCACAGCCCTTGGGAATGGCATTCAAGCGCGGCATGGCGCCGTCAATTTGGTTCAAACGCTCGCGCTCCACGTCCATGTCGGGAATAGAGGCCATCAAGCCCGCTGTGTAGGGGTGCTCGGGGTGGTGAATCACTTGATGCACAGGGCCCACTTCCACAATACGCCCCGCATACATCACCGCCACGCGGTCGCATGTTTCTGCGATCACACCCATGTCGTGGGTAATCAACATCACGGCAGCACCGCGCTGCTTGCAAATGTTTTTGAGCAAGCTGATGATTTGCGCTTGAATCGACACGTCCAGCGCCGTGGTGGGCTCGTCCGCCACAATGAGTTGCGGCTCTGCTGCCAAAGCCAGCGCAATGACCACACGCTGACGCATGCCACCCGAGAACTGATGCGGGTAATGGTCAATTCGCTCTGCTGCAGCGGGAATGCCCGTGTCTTGCAACAAGCCAATGGCGCGCTGCCGGGCCTCTTTGTCTGACACTGGCAGGTGCGCTTGAATGGTTTCAACCAATTGCTTGCCCACTGAATAAAGCGGGTTCAAGGAGGTCAGTGGGTCTTGAAAAATAGCACCAATTTTTCGGCCCCGAATGCTTCGCATTTGATCGTTGTTCAAGTGATCAATGCGCTCACCTTGCAACAAAATTTGACCACTGGCCACGCGTCCGGGCGGCTCTAACAAGCCGATGATGGACGCGCCTGTGAGTGATTTACCGGCGCCTGATTCACCCACCACCCCCAGAATTTCGCCGGGCGCAATGTCAAACGAAATGTCGTCGAGCGCGCGCAAAGTGCCATGCCGGCTGGGAAACTCCACCACCAAATTTTTAACTTGTAGAAGGCTCATGAATGGGGATGCAAATAATGAAGACTGACTGTTAACGCAAACGCGGGTTCAAGGCATCGCGCAGCCAATCGCCCAGCAAGTTCACAGACAAAGCAATGAGCACCAAAGTGACGCCCGGAAAAATGGTAATCCACCACTCCCCCGAAAATAAGAAATCATTGCCAATGCGAATGAGCGTGCCCAAGGACGGCGATGTGGGCGGTACACCCACCCCTAAAAATGACAAGGTGGCTTCGGTGATGATGGCGGTGGCCACTTGAATGGTGGCCAGCACCATGACCGGCCCCAACACATTGGGCAGCACATGTCGCAGCATGATGCGCAATGGCGCAACACCTGTGACGCGCGCGGCTTGCACGTATTCTTTGTTGCGTTCGACCAAGGTGGTGCCGCGCACAGTGCGCGCATATTGCACCCAGCCTGTGAGTGAAATAGAAATGATCAGCACCCCAAAAGCCAGTGAATCGTCGGCAGCGGGAAACATGGCACGGCCTACGCCCGCAATGAGCAAGGCCACCAAAATAGCGGGGAACGACAACATCACATCGCACAGTCGCATCAGAAAAGCGTCTAGCCAGCCCCCTCTGAAACCCGCCAACAAGCCTAGGCTCACACCGACCAGCAAAGACAAAATAACCGAGGCAAAGCCCACCACCAGAGAGATGCGGGTGCCATACATCAGGGCCGACAAAATATCGCGCCCTTGATCGTCAGTGCCCAACAAATATTTGGTGCTGCCTTCAGCCATCCATGCGGGGGGCAATCGCGCGTCGATCAAGTCCAAGGTGGCGGCATCGAAGGGGTTGTAGGGCGAGACCCACTTGGCAAACAG
>JBIKOZ010000071.1:0-7141 GCA_044357745.1 Limnohabitans sp.
AGGCATGTAGGCCACGACAGGCACGCCGTCATAGTCTGCGGTCAGTTCGGCGATGATGCTTAAGTTTTCAGCGCTGCCTGCAAAGCCAACTTTAATGACCTGTGGTGGCACGTCTTCTAAGATGGCCCGTGCTTGGTCGCCTACAGCTTCTTCGTTCAGGGGAAAGAAGTCAAAAATTTGAGCGGTGTCTCGGGCATAGGCACCGGTGAGAACGGGCAGGGCATGTGCGCCCACTGAGGCAATGGCCAAGACATCGGCACTGATACCGCCGGCGCCGCTAGGATCGCTGGCATTGAAAACCAAGACGCAGGCAATGGCTGCTTCGTCTTCGCTGTCGAGTTCTGTTTCGGGTATATCTGACGGTGGTAAAGAGGTGCTCATGGGTTACATTCAAGCCCGATACAATCGCTTTATTCTATTCGACACCGGTGACACACTGTGACTGATACTAAAACTTGGATGTGCTTAATTTGTGGCTGGATTTACGACGAGGCCACGGGTTCCCCCGAAGAAGGCATTGCGCCGGGTACGGCGTGGGCCGATGTGCCCATGAACTGGACTTGTCCTGAGTGCGGTGCCCGCAAAGAAGACTTTGAAATGGTGGCCATCTAAGGCCTGCCATGGGCTGCCTTAAAGGGCACCTCAAGCTCTTTTTTTGACCACAGCGTAACGCGCTAGGGTTTTTTCTCTGGCCTCTGCATGGTTGACCACGGGCAAAGGATAGTCTTTTCCTAAACTGATGCCTGCCGCCAACAAAGCCATGGGCTTTGCCTCCCATGGCGCGTGAATGTCGGCGCCCTCTAAGCCAGCCAACTGAGGCAAATAGCGTTTAATAAATTTACCCTGAGGGTCAAATTTTTCACTCTGTGTGACGGGGTTAAAGATTCGGAAATAGGGCTGAGCATCGCATCCGCTCGAGCTGGCCCATTGCCAGCCGCCGTTGTTGGCCGATAAATCAAAGTCAATCAGGTGTTGGGCAAAGTATTTTTCGCCCCAGCGCCAATCGACGCCTAAATCTTTGGTGAGAAACGAAGCCACCACCATGCGCAGGCGGTTGTGCATGTAACCCGTCTGATTGATTTGCGCCATGGCGGCATCGACCAGAGGATAGCCCGTACGGCCTTGGCACCAGGCTGCAAACAAGGCTTTGCCGTGGGGTCCGTGATCCCAATGAATGGCATCGTATTCAGACTTGAAACTGCGCTCGGCCACATGGGGAAAGTTGGCCAATATTTGGGCGTAAAAATCGCGCCAAATGAGCTCGGACAACCAAACGCTTGCGCCTTGGCTGGTTTTGTATCGGCGCCAGGCCTCGAGTGCCAGTTGTCGAATGGAGACGGTGCCGAAGCGCAAATGAACGCTTAAATAGCTAGGGCCTTTGACGGCCGGAAAGTTACGTGTGTCATCGTAACGATCGATGCGGTGCAAAAAATCTTCCAGCAGGGCCTGAGCGCCCGAGACGCCCGTTTTGTAGTGAAGCGCCTTTAAATCGACGTTTTCAAAGTCGATGTCGGGCAGGGTGGGAACGGCAGTGCGGTGTGCAAGGGGCCGTGGCACCAAGGCTGCAGCATGTTCGGCCACGGGGTGCGGCGCCAAATCTTGGGGCTGAATTTTCTTCAGCCAGGCATTTTTATAGGGGGTGAACACGGTGTAGGGGTTGCCTGCCAAAGTGAGAACCTCTTGGCGCTCAAAGACCACATGGTCTTTGTAGGTATGCAGGGCAATGCCGGCATTGGCCAAGGCACCCCGTACTTGGGCATCGCGGCTGAGGGCGGCGGGCTCATCGTCGTGGTTGGCAAAGACGGCTTGCGCCTCAATTTGCTTGGCCAGATGGGGAATTTCTTGGAGGGTGTTGCCGTGCAAAACAATGAGGCCCAACTCGCTTGCCAATTGGGCGTCTGCGCCCGCGTTGAGCGCGCTTTTCCTGAGCAATTCGTCTAATTCGACCAGAGATTCTCGAATGAAAGCCACTCTGCGGTCCTGGGCGGGCAAATGTTGGAGGATTTCGGTGTCAAAAACAAAAACGCAATGCACTTTGGTGCAGTTTTTGAGGGCGTGAAACAGCGCGGCGTTGTCTGCCACCCGTAAATCTCGTCGAAACCAGACCAAGCCAGTAGAAAAGGGTTTGTGCATGGGTTTGAGGCCGTTAAAATTAGAACATGTCTGCCGATTTTGCCTCTTCTCAGCTTTCGCATCATTTTTTGATTGCCATGCCCGGTTTGGAGGACCCTACTTTTTCAAAGAGTGTGGTTTATTTGTGCGAGCACTCAGAGCGCGGCGCCATGGGCTTGATCATCAACAAGCCTGGCGAACTCAGTTTGAAGCATTTGTTCGACAAAGTCGAGTTGCCCTTGCAGCGGGAAGACTTATTGCAATCCAATGTATTGCATGGCGGCCCTGTGCAAACTGAGCGCGGTTTTGTGCTGCATGAACCCATGCTCGAAGAAGACGCGGTCAATTCTGAAAAATCAGAATCTACGGAGACTCCGGAAACAGTCGTTCCAAGCAATTCTATTTACGCCTCCACCTTGAGCGTGCCAGGCGGCTTGGCCATGACCACCTCCAAAGATGTGTTGGAGGCAATGTCAAACGGTTCAGGGCCCAAGCGCGTGTTGGTCACCTTGGGCTACTCATCTTGGGGCGAAGGTCAACTTGAGTCTGAAATTGGGGAGAACAGTTGGCTCACCGTAGAAGCTGATCCTGCCGTGATTTTTGACACGCCCATTGAGCAGCGTTACGAAAAAGCGCTGGCGCTGCTGGGCTTGAAGTCTTGGATGTTGTCATCAGTGGCGGGCCACGCATGAGCCTAGACCAGGCGCTCACTGTGCCTGCGTCGCAGCAGAGTTTTTTGGCTTTTGATTTCGGTCTCAAACGCACGGGCGTGGCGGTGGGCAATCGCATGCTGCGTCAAGCCACGCCGCAAGCCACCGTGGTCGCTGAAGGTGATGTGCGCTTTGAGCAGATAGAAAAACGCATCAAAGAATGGACCCCTGATGCACTGGTGGTGGGTGTCCCTTTTCATCCCGACGGTGCCGCGCATGAAAACACGTTGCGAGCTCAAAAATTTGCACGCCAATTGCGCGGCCGTTTTGGTTTGAGTGTGTATGAAGTTGACGAGCGTTACAGCACCACCGAAGCCATTTCAAGTGGTGCGAAGGATGCTGACGCTGCCTCGGCCTGCATTATTTTGGAACAATTTTTAAGGAGTCTGCCTTGAGTGCATTGGCTTTGAATGCAGAGGCGCTTTACGGCGAACTCTTGCGCGGTGTGCGAGCGATGTGCACCCCTGAAACACGTTTGGTGGGCATCACCTCTGGCGGCGCTTGGCTGGCCGAGCGTTTGCAAAAAGACTTGGGCCTGGGTGGCAAGCATGGCAGCATTTCCTCTGCCATGCACCGCGATGACTTTGCGCAACGCGGCTTGTCAGCGGGTGGGCAAACCACCTTGCCGTTTGAAATTCAAGGCGCCGATGTGTTGATCTTGGACGATGTGCTCTACACCGGCCGAACCATTCGCGCGGTGGTCAACGAGTTGTTTGACTACGGTCGCCCCGCCAATGTGAGACTGGCCGTGTTGGTCGATCGCGGCGGCAGACAGCTGCCCATTCAAGCCGACTTTGCCGCCGCACGTGTGACCTTGCCAGATGCGCAGTCACTTGCGCTAGCGCGCTTGGCCAACGGTGAGTTCAGTTTTGAAGTGCAAGCCGAAGACGAATCAAGTTCAGTAGGAAAAAAATAACAATGCTCTACAAACGCAACCCCCAACTCAACAAGAACGGCGAGCTGATTCATTTGTTGTCGACCGAAGGTTTGTCGCGCGACATGCTCACGCACATCTTGGACACCGCCGCCAACTTTGTCAGTGTCAGCGATCGTGAAGTGAAGAAGGTGCCTTTGCTGCGCGGCAAAAGCGTCTTCAACTTATTCTTCGAAAACAGCACGCGCACACGCACCACCTTTGAAATTGCGGCCACCCGCTTGTCGGCCGATGTGATCAACCTGGACATTGCGCGCTCTTCGGCTTCCAAGGGTGAATCGCTGCTGGACACCATTGCCAACTTGTCGGCCATGGCGGCTGATATTTTTGTGGTGCGTCACTCTGAGTCGGGTGCGCCCTACCTCATTGCACAACACGTCGCACCGCATGTGCACGTGGTCAATGCCGGTGATGGCCGCCACGCACACCCGACCCAGGGTTTGTTAGACATGTACACCATTCGCCATTACAAAAAAGATTTTTCAAATCTCACCGTGGCCATTGTGGGCGACGTGCTGCACTCACGCGTAGCGCGCTCCGACATTCATGCGCTGACCACCTTGGGCTGCGCCGAGGTTCGTGTGGTGGGGCCCCAAACCTTGGTGCCCTCCGATATGTCGCAAATGGGTGTCAAGGTGTTTCACAACTTAGAAGAAGGCATCAAAGACTGCGACGTGGTCATTACCTTGCGCATGCAAAACGAGCGCATGAGCGGTGCCTTGCTGCCCTCTAGCCAAGAATATTTCAAACGCTTTGGCCTCACGCCAGAAAAGCTCCAACTGGCCAAACCCGATGCCATCGTGATGCACCCTGGCCCCATTAATCGAGGTGTCGAAATTGACTCGGCGGTGGTGGACGGCCCGCAAAGCGTGATCTTGCCGCAGGTCACCTTTGGCATTGCGGTGCGCATGGCGGTGATGAGCATCGTGGCGGGCAACGAGGCTTAAGTCATCCCGCAGAATTCAAAGAAAACGAGAAGAAGAAAGCACAAAGACCATGAAAATTTTGATTCAAGGCGGTCGGGTGATTGACCCGCAAAGCAAAACGGATGTTGTGGCCGATGTGGCTATTTCTGCCGGCAAAATTGTGGCCATTGGCAAAGCACCTGAAGGCTTTCAAGCGCAAAAAACCATCGATGCCAAAGGCTGCATCGTGATGCCCGGCTTGGTTGATTTGTCTGTTCGCTTAAAAGAGCCTGGCCATGAACACGAAGGCATGCTCGATTCAGAATTGGCCGCTGCCGTGGCGGGCGGCGTCACCAGCTTGGTGTGTCCACCGGACACCGACCCCGTTTTAGATGAGCCTGGCTTGGTTGAAATGCTGCGCTTCAAAGCAGAAAAACTCAACCGTTCTCACGTCATGCCTTTGGGCGCATTGACGCGCGGTTTGAAGGGTGAAATTCTGACGGAAATGGTTCAACTCACGGAGGCGGGTTGCGTCGGGTTCAGCCAAGCAGAAGTGCCTTTGGAAAATACGCAAGTGTTGCAGCGCGCTTTGCAATACGCCAACTCATTTGGCTATACCGTTTGGCTGCGTCCGCAAGAATTACATTTGGGAAAAGGGGTGGCGGCCAGCGGTCCATTGGCCACCCGAATGGGTTTATCGGGCGTGCCCGTGGCCGCTGAAACCATTGCAATGCACACCATCTTTGAATTGCTAAAAAGCATCAAAGCCCATGTGCACTTGTGCCGCATCAGCAGCGCTGCGGGTGTGGCCTTGGTGCGTCAAGCCAAAGCAGAAGGTTTGCCCATCACCTGTGATGTGAGCATCAACTCCTTGCACCTCACCGATGCCGATGTGGGTTACTTTGACAGCCGTGCGCGCGTGTCGCCGCCGCTGCGCCAACAGCGCGATCGCGATGCGCTGCGTGAAGCATTGGCCGATGGCACCATCGATGCTTTGGTGTCAGACCATAGCCCCGTGAGTGAAGATGAAAAAGCGCTGCCATTTGCTGAGGCCGAACCGGGTGCCACAGGACTTGAGTTGTTGCTCAGCTTGGCCCTCAAATGGTCACAAGACAGCAAAGTGCCGCTGCCGCGCGCCATGGCCACGATCACCAGCGAAGCAGCACGTGTACTTGGCAAAGACATCGGCCAACTGAAAGTGGGTGCGCAAGCCGACGTTTGCATCTTGGACCCTGAAGCACATTGGCAAGTCATGCCGCAGAACCTTCGCAGTCAAGGCAAGTTCACGCCTTTTGCAGGTTATGACTTGCCTGGCCGAGTACGCTGCACTTTGGTCCACGGACATGTGGCTTATCAAGCTTAAACATGCGCGTAGCTTTTAAGTTGTTGCGCGGCATTTGGCATGTATTGTCGGGATGGTTCACGATCTATTTTCGATTTCCGCAACTGAATCTGCTGCAGCGTGAAGCGCGAGTGCAAGCTTGGGCCATGCAGCTCTTGCGCGTTTGGGAAATTGAACTGGAAGTGCGTGGCCAGCCCGTTGTTGCAGGCCCAGCCTTGTTGGTTTGCAATCACATTTCTTGGTTAGACATTCTGGTCATTCATGCCACTCGTCATTGCCGATTTGTCGCCAAATCAGAATTGCGCGAATGGCCCTTGATTGGAACCCTGGCCACAGGGGCGGGTACTTTGTACATTGAACGTGAAAACCGCAAAGATGCCTTGCGCATGGTGAAGGAAATGGCGCAAGCACTCAAAGATGGAGGTGTGCTGGCGGTTTTTCCGGAAGGCACCACGGGCGACGGCATCGATCTTCTGCCTTTTCACGCCAATCTTATTCAATCAGCCATTCATGCCGATGCGCCCATTCAGCCTTTAGCCCTTCAGTTCATTGATGCAAAAACGCACCAAATTTCAATGGCTGCCAAATTCATCGGCGATGACACTTTGGTGCAATCTATTTGGAGCACGCTCAATGCACGTGATTTGAAGGCGGTGGTTAATTTTGGTGAGCTGCAAACTGCCAATGGCAGAGATCGCAGAGTTTGGGCGCAAGATCTGCGAGAAGACATCAAGGGTCTGAAGAACGCTTGCTAGCTGGTACAGCGCTTGGTCTAGCTGACGCGGTGTTGGTGCTCCGACAGGAATCGAAAAATGTCTTGAAACCTAATGAAATCAAGGTTTCCATAAACGGCGAATGACTAGTACCGTCAAATATACCGACAGATCCACTTCCTTGAAAGGTTTTGAGGCACATTGCTATTCAAGTTTAACTGTTTGTTCATGCTTGGGCTACAGCTTTGCTTCACCGCCCCCCTGCAATATTGATACGACCCCTACCTAGGCCGCAAACTTACCTGAAGTATCAAATCACAGCCCCGCCAGACGCCGGGGGGGGGGGGGGGGGGGGGGGGGGGGGGGGGGGGGGGGGGGGGGGGGGGGGGGGGGGGGGGGGGGGGGGGGGGGGGGGGGGGGGGGGT
>JBIKOZ010000072.1:0-7095 GCA_044357745.1 Limnohabitans sp.
CACTTCATTCACCATTACATCCCCTGAGGTCTTGTGGCTGGCCATGTCGACCAAAATCAGGGCGCCGAAGACGCGAGATTTGGCAAAAGGCAGTGCAATCAGGGGTTCTTGAAAGGTCAAAGAGATGCGGCCCACGCTGTGGTCTTTGCAAACAAAGGTTGTGTGTCAACCGCCGAGCCTTGGTAGAACCCAGGGAAGCGTTCGAATTGACGCTGTGCAGCACTGGCATCTAAGCCTTCGCGCAGCACAGCCACGTCAAAGCCCGTTCGGGCCATGGACACCAACTGGTCGATGAGTACATCGCCTGTGGCGCGAATTTCACCTTGAAAGCCAAGGCGCCGGCGCAACAAAAAAGCTTGGCTGTAAGCCCGACCATCGGTGAATTTAGGAAAATTCAAATCAATGCGCTTGACCCCTTCGAGTGACACAGCGCGAGGATCTGCATCGTTGGCAATGCTGATCACACTGGCGTCAGCGCTTGGCGTGTGATCACTGAAACACAAAATTTTCATGGTGTTCATTCAATCGTTCAAGCGAGTGCGGGCTCTGTTTGACGCACTGAATTGGCAACAAGCTTGAAGGGGTCTTGCCCCGTTCGACGCAAGGTTTCGATGAAATATTCGTTGCGGCCGTTGACGCTATCGCTTGCGGGTAACCGAAGCTCAAGGTACTTGTTGATGACCGCTTCAATGACCTCCGGCACTTCTGCCGCAGAAAAAGAAGGGCCGACTACTTTGCCAGCACCAGCAGTGCCAGAAAGGTTCGAACCGTCGGAGCCACCCAAGGTGACTTGATACCATTCTTTGCTGTCTTTATCGACACCCAAAATGCCAATGTGGCCGCTGTGGTGGTGACCGCATGAGTTGATGCAACCGCTGATGTGCAGGTCGATGGGGCCCAAGTCATCGAGTTCGTCCAGGTCTTGATAGCGCTCAGAAATGGCCGCAGCGACTGGGATCGCACGGGCATTGGCCAATGCGCAATAGTCGCCTCCGGGGCACGCAATCATGTCGTTCAACAGGCCGATGTTTGGGCTGGCCAAGCCTAAGGCTTTGGCTTCTTGCCACAAGTCGTACAAATGAGTTTCTTGAACCCATGGCAAGACCAAGTTTTGGGCGTGTGTGACTCGTGCTTCACCGCGGGAATACTTGGCCACCAACTGAGCGGAAGCTTCGAGCTGCTCTGCTGTGGCATCGCCAGGCGCTAAACCCAATCGTTTGAAGGACAAGGTGACAGCACGCAAGTCAGGGTTTTTGTGCAACACAACGTTTTGTTTGCGCCAGCGTTGGAATGCAGCATCGGTCACGTTGTGATTTGCTGAGACTGAAAAATTTTCAGTGGCTTGGGGTTCAACAAAGCAATCTGCAACGCGATCAAATTCTGCTTGGGTGATGGTGTGTGGACCGCCATCCACCGTCATGATTTGTACAAACTCAGCATCAACTTCATCGATGTAACGCTGGCCTTCTGCCTTGACCAAGATTTTGATCCGAGCCTTGTACAGATTGTCTCTGCGGCCCCATCGGTTGTAAACGCGAACCACGGCTTCGAGGTAGTTCATGATGTGTTGCCAAGGCAAGAACTCACGAACCAAGCTGCCTATGAGGGGGGTACGACCCATGCCGCCACCTACCCAGACTTTAAAGCCAACTTCGCCGCTTGTATTTTTAACCAGTTGCAAACCGACATCGTGCCAGCCAATGGCCGCGCGATCTTCTGTGGCACCGGTGATGGCGATCTTGAACTTGCGTGGCAAAAATGCAAACTCAGGATGCAAGGTGCTCCACTGGCGCAAAATTTCTGCATAGGGGCGAGGGTCGACCGTTTCGTCAACGGCCACCCCTGCCAGCTCGTCGGTTGTGATGTTGCGAATGCAGTTGCCACTGGTCTGAATGCCGTGCATGTCGACAGTGGCCAGAAGGTCCATCACGTTAGCAGATTTGTCCAATGGGATCCAGTTGAACTGAACGTTCTGACGTGTCGTGAAATGACCGTAGCCTTTGATTAACATAGGCGACTTGCCGGGCAACAGGTCTTGTTGCGATTGGGCTTTTGCAAATACTTCATCTTCGGGCTGGTCGTATTCCTTGGCGATGGTTGCCAGCACATTGAGTTGCTTGCTAGAAATTTCGCCATAAGGCACTGCCACCCGCAGCATGGGGGCATAGCGCTGAACGTACCAGCCGTTTTGAAGGCGCAGAGGTCGAAACTCTTCATCGGAAAGTTGGCCCTTTTGCCAGCGTTCAAGCTGGTCTCGGTACTGTGCCGCTCGCAGTGTGACAAACTGGCGGTCGAATTCTGTGTATTGGTACATCGCGTTGGATTTCAAAGAAAGAGGCCGTGGTAAGCGGCTAGTGTTCGTACTTTACTTGGTCTTTATTCCATTTCAAACTACTTAATTGTTTTACATATATTCTTTTTGATCATAAGGATTTAGTTATAAAAATGAAGATGAATGTCCCCGAAGTGACTGGAAATTCCCTTACTGATACAGTTTCACTTTTGAGGAGTTTGGAATGAAGCTTTGGCGATTGCGTAATTGGGTGCTGGCTTCGGCGGCCCTAACAAGCTTGTTTGTGAACGCGCAGACCCCTATTCGCATTGGAGAAATCAACAGCTATTCAGCCATTCCTCAATTTACGCAACCCTACAAGCAGGGCTGGCAATTGGCCGTTGAGGAAATCAATGCCGCTGGTGGTTTGCTGGGTCGCAAAGTAGAAGTGATAGCCCGAGATGACGCTGGCAAACCAGAAGACGCCTTGCGCCATGCCATTGAACTGACCAGCCAAGAAAAAGTGGATGTGTTGGCAGGTGGGTTTTTATCCAATGTCGGCTTGGCGCTGGCGGATCATGCAGGCAAAAACAAGCGCCTGTTTGTTGCCAGCGAGCCACTCACCGATGCCATTGTTTGGGAAAAGGGCAACCGCTACACATTTCGTTTACGGGCCAGTACGTACATGCAGGCGGCCATGCTGGTGGAAGAAGCGGCCAAGTTGCCAGCCAAACGTTGGGCTACATTGGCGCCTAATTACGAATATGGCCAAAGCGCCGTTGCCAGTTTTAAAGAGCTTCTAAAAGCCAAGCGGCCCGATGTGGAGTTTGTGGGTGAGCAATGGCCTGCGCTTGGAAAAATTGATGCTGGCAGCAGTTTGAGCGCGCTCATGCAAAGTAAGCCAGATGCTATTTTTAATGTGACCTTTGGCGCTGATTTGGCCAAGCTGGTGCGAGAAGGCAATCAGCGGGGAATTTTTCCCAAAGTGCCCGTGGTGTCTTTGTTGTCGGGCGAGCCTGAGTACTTGGAAGTTCTAAAAGATGAAACCCCCAAAGGCTGGATCGTGACGGGCTACCCATGGGATCAAATTGACGCCAAAGAACACGCTTCATTTACGGCGAATTATTTCAAAAAGTTCAGAGAGAACCCCAAGTTGGGATCGGTTGTAGGCTACGCCACCATGCAGGCTATTTTTGCGGCGATCAAAAAGGCTGGTAGCACTGACAATGAAAAGCTCGTTTTAGCGATGCGCGGTTTGAAATTTTCAACGCCGTTCGGCCCTGCAGAGTTCCGCGCCATTGATCAGCAGTCCACCATGGGTGCTTACGTGGGCAAGTTAGATTTGAGAGGCAACCAAGGCACCATGACGCAGTGGCGTTACGCCGACGGTAAAAACTACCAACCAACAGACGCCTACGTGAAGTCTCGCAGGCCCGCCGCAGCCCAGCAGTAGGCGTTTAACAACGCACTCGCTAACCAAATCGGGAAGCGGCCATGAGCTTGGCCAAAGATGCCGCCATGGGCAGTGGCTCATGGTTCATGTGTGCAGCCAAGAGTTCGCCACACAGCACTGACCAACTGATGCCACGTGCGCCCATGCCTGTGCAAATGTGCAGACCCTCAAAGTCAGGGTGATTCAAGGCCCCAACAGCAGGTAGTCGATCGGGAAGTGCGGCACGAATGCCAGCCCAAGCATGTGATTGTTGGATGTCAACGCCATTTGATATTTCGGCTTGCCATGCCGGCATCAATTTTGCCCATTGTTGATGGTTGCTCGCTTGATCTTCGAGGCGCGTTTGGGTATCAAGGTCATGGCGTTGAAAACTAGAGCCCACAATCCAGTAAGGCAATTGATCAGCGTCATTGAACGGTGTAATTTCACCGATGTAACTCCCGTGACCATTGACAGGAAATTTGGGAAGCTTGCCGCGTAAACTTTCTGCAATCAGTTGCATCGGCCCATAGGTAACTTGCCCGCGCAAGGCCGTCACAGGCAGGTGTGGGCGCTTCAATTGAGTTGATGGAATGGTTGACGCCACACTGTTTAGTAATTCTTGGCATGCATGAGCGGTGGCCAGTACCACATGGGTTGCCATGCTGATGGTTTTTCCATTTGAATCGATCAAATGCCATTCTGAATTTTGCCTCACAAGTTTGGCCACCGTCGTCTGCAGTCGGGTCACAATGCCTTCATGCTGTAGTTGAGCTTGCACCAAAGCTTGCGTTTGAACCCAGCCCGCAATGCCGTGCCATAAGGCGGGTGTTTCAGCACTCAGTCCGCCATGGATCTTGTGTTCAATGTCGGCGTCGCAACTCCATGCCAGTCCTTCGGCGGGCCAATCATCGCCTTGGGGCAATTGGCGTTTGCCATGAAACCGATGCTCCAATAATTGAGACATCTGCCATTCAAAGCCGTTTGTCAGCAATGCGGCGGCGCGTTGAATGGTCGCTCTGACACCATCGCGTGTGATGCGCGAAAGCACATTGTTGTCGGGTGATACATGGGTTGCAAAAATACCAGCTGGCAAACCGGAAGCACCAGCACCCAATTGAGCGCCTTGATCAATGACTTCCACTTGCCAGCCACGTTGCGCCAAACTGTAGGCCGCGGCCGAGCCCGCAAGTCCTGCACCAATGACCACCACCTTTTGAAATTGGCTGGTGGCTTGACTGGGCGCAGTGCGAAGCGAAGTCTTTGCTTTCCATGCCGGTCGGTAAGTGGCTGAATGGGACAAGTGCCCCATTTGAAACCCCATGCCTGGCAGTTGAATCGCTGTTTCAGAATTGGCTGTAGTCCAATGAAGATGCGTGCCTGCTTTGCACAATCGCACAATGTGGCGCAGATCCCATGCGTTGAGGTGGCGGGCATCTATGCTGTCGGCCGCCATGTCAATCTCTTTTGCCATTTGAGGGCCAGGGCCGATGCACAGCGTGAGTTGTACGCGACCTTCTTCAAAGGAAAGGCGATGAACTCCCGGTAACAGGCCAAAGCCAAAAGCAGAAATTGGAGAAAGACACGCTTCGGGCGGCGCCTCTGTCAAAGCTGTGTAAAAAAGTTTTGGAGGTGCCCGAGTGTCACTGAGCCACGCCTGCAAGGTGTCTAGAAAGTACTGACCGGTGCCAAAGTCTGTGTCTATGGCATGCCAATGGGTTTGACACGCTTCACGCTGATGCCAGTGACTGAAGTGGAAATTAGGGGTTGGTTGGAGGGACATAACCCTGAGCAGCATCGGCGCCTGAGCCAAAGAAATGATTCTCCATTTGTCTGGCCAAGTACTGGCGTGCACGCGCATCTGCAAGGTTCAAGCGGTTTTCATTCACGAGCATGGTTTGATGCTTGAGCCAAGCAGCCCAAGCCTCTTTGCTGACGTTTTCCCAGATGCGTTTGCCCAATTCACCTGGGTAGGGGGCAAAGTCCAAACCTTCGGCTTCGGTTTCTAATTTGATGCATTTAACTGTGCGAGCCATGGTATTCCTTGATGAAGCTTAAGAACGGTGATCGATACCGATATAAAATTATTGTATTTCCAATACCAGCAAATAAGCCTGAAAATGGCATGTTTTGTTTTAATTCCCTTAAGATTTATGAGTGCATTTTTAGAAGAGAAAGTATTGAGCGTTCATCACTGGACCGACCGCTTGTTCAGCTTTACCACCACGCGCGACCAAGCGCTGCGTTTTTCGAATGGACATTTCACCATGATTGGCTTGCGCGGCGACAACGGCAAGCCCCTTTTGCGTGCCTACAGCATTGCCAGTGCCAATTATGAAGAGCATCTCGAATTTTTGAGCATCAAAGTGCAAGACGGCCCCTTGACGTCCAGATTGCAACACATTCAAGTGGGCGACGCCATTGTGGTGGGTCGCAAGCCCACGGGTACGCTGCTGATTGACTATCTGACACCTGCAAAGCGCCTGTATCTGATTGGTACTGGCACAGGTTTAGCACCTTTCATGAGCATCATTCGCGATCCAGAAACCTACGAGCGCTTTGAGCAAGTGATCTTGTTGCATGGTGTGCGTGAGGTCAAAGAGTTGGCCTATCACGACTACATCACTCAAGAACTTCCCCAAAATGAATTCTTAGGGGAGATGGTCTCCAAGCAACTCATGTATTACCCAACCGTCACACGCGAAGCATTTGTTCACCAAGGGCGCGTCACCGAATTGTTGGAAAATGGCCAGATCAGCACTGAATTGAGCTTGCCTGAATTGAATCCTGCAGAAGACCGGGTCATGATTTGTGGCAGCCCCGAGATGCTGCGCGATCTCAAAGCATTGTGCGAAAGAAAAGGCTTTGTGGAAGGCAACACCAGCACCCCTGGTCAGTATGTCATTGAGCGCGCTTTTGTTGAAAGTTAATTGCAACCAGAACAAGCCATAGAATGGTCCGCATGACTTTCATTCTTCACTTTCTCAAACAAGGGCCAACCCGAGCTTGGCTAGCCTTGGTCGCGCTTGCTTGTGTGGGCTTGTTGTCCTTTGGCATTTTGTATTTGCAAAATTATTTGGGCAATGAACCTTGCCCCATGTGCATCGTTCAGCGCTACGCCATGATTGGCGTCATTGTTTTGTGCTTGTTGGGACTCAGTGAACAATCACCCATGCGCACCATGATCATGTCTTGGTTGGTTTTTTTGACGGCGCTGTTTGGCGCGTTTGTGGCAGCCCGTCAAACATGGTTGCAGTGGTACCCGCCCGAAGTCGTCAATTGCGGCCGCGACTTCTACGGAATGATTGAAAACTTTCCCTTGCAAAGGGCCGTACCCATGATCTTCAAGGGCAGTGGCGATTGCGCCAAAGTTGATTGGACTTTTTTGGGT
>JBIKOZ010000073.1:0-7069 GCA_044357745.1 Limnohabitans sp.
GTTGACTTCCAATACACGGTTCCAATCTGTCAAGGCCAATTCAATCGTTGGCTTTCTGATTGCGATGCCTGCGTTATTGATGAGGATATCCAGCCTTTGGTGATGCTCGTAAGCTTGCTTCATGGCTTGATCGACTTGGGCTTCATCTGTGACATCGACACAGATAGCAGTTGCAGACAAACCTTCTTTCGCAATTTCACTGACGACAGATTGTGCCGAAGAAAACTCAAGGTCCATCACGACCACATGCGCTCCCGATCGCGCCAAACCAATTGCAACCGCCTTGCCTATGCCATTCCCCCCACCTGTCACAGCGGCTGTTTGGCCTTGAAGGCTAAAGGCTTGCAGAGGGTTAAAGCCTGAGTTCATAGGTACTCCTTGCCTCTGTCAAACGGCATTCATGAAATGTTGATCTTGAGATTTTCGCAACTGATACAAAGGGCTTTGCGTCTCTAACTCAACATCGTCACACAACAATAATTCCCCCTTGAGAACACGGCGACGAATCTTTAATCCAGCGCATAAATAATAAGGAATAGGATTGCCTTGTGACAAAATTTTTGCAGGATGCAAGGCATGGCTTAAGCCAGTAATAACATGCCGCTCTCCCATCTTCAGAATTTGACCTACTTCCAGATCTGTTTGAGCCATAGCGACCAAATCAACCAGAGGTCGAACCTGAGAACTGCCGGTTGAGCACTGCAAACTCACAGCAGACAAAACTGACAGGGTGGCTTCTGCCCCAAGCAAATGCACAGGGTTGTGGATCAGTACATACCTATTCTCTGGGCACGTGGGTATCCCTTTGCTTGCAAAGAGTTGACCTGTTTTTTGATCAGGCGCTTCAATGATGACAAAGACACCGCCGGCAAAGCTCAGTTCATCGGGCCGTCTCAGGCAATTGAACATGTCAACTCGGTTGACGCCATTGAGCAGGCCGCCATCGGCTTTGGGTCTGAAGATAGTGGGCAATTCAATGGTTTTTGCCAAGGGTGCATGCAGTGTTGGGGTATCGGGCATGAGGCCCGTGTGATTGCAAACAATGCCCATCTCACACAAATCAGGCACGGTGGTTAAAGCAAAAGGGACATTCGCGCGGCCTGAAAGATTTTTTCCTAAATCATGACTGGCTTGCAAATTAAAGTGTCCTTCAAAATCAGGGCATCGCGCCTGCTCGCCCCATGCTGTGATGCTGCTGCTGGCCGCATCCCACACAAAATCAGACTCGCTTGATTTGCCCGCACAAACAATGGGAAACCCCATCATTCTGGCCCATCCGATCAGGCCAATCAGAAGGCTGGGTTGATCACCATCGACTGGCGAGATCACCACGCCTTTTTCTTGGGCTCTGCGCGCCAGTTCAGCACCCACGACAACCTCAGCTTCTTTGGTGGCCATCACAACATGGCGGCCGGCCTCGATGCACGCCAAGGCCGTTGAAGCGGCGCCTTGTGGATCACCGGTGGCCTCGAGCACCACGGCCAGTGGCATTTGGACCAGCAACTCTGCCCGGTCAACCACAACCAAGTGACCCCGTTGGCTTGCTTTGAGGGCCTGCGGTAAATCATGACAGACTTGAATGTCCGAGATCGCAAATCCCACATCGATAGCAGATTGCACGGCACGCTTTACGTTTTGATCGCAAACAGCCACCATTTTCAAGCTAGGCATTCGCCCAACTTGCGCCATAAAGGTCGCCCCAAATTCACCCGCGCCAACCAAGCCAACCCCAGCAGGCTGAAGTGATGTTGCCCCAAATTTTGAAAAGATTGTTTGAAGGTTCATGCTACATTCTTGCATACAAAATTTAATTTCATGGGACTTAAGCTTATTTTTAAAAGTCACGAATGGCAAAACTTCGTTTAATTCCAACGCCTCAAGATGCCCTGCTTGGCATCAGCAAAAACGAGCAGGTCCCTAAAAAAGGCGATTTGCACCTCCATGCTGTGGCGATGCTTCGAAACATGATCATTACAGGGGCTTTATCCCCTGGCGAGCGTCTCAATGAGCGCGAGTTGTGTTCGAGTTTGAATGCCTCCAGAACACCCGTTCGCGAAGCCATTAAAACTTTGGCTCAAGATGGATTGATCGAAGTTTCACCAAACCGCTCACCTGTTGTCGTTCCCTTGGATGCCCAGCAAACAGCCGATCTGATCGTTGTTGTCTCTGCGATTGAAGCGCTTGCCGGCGAATTGGCCGCGTCTCGCGTAACAGACGCAGAAATTGCTGAATTGGGTATCCTGCACTACACCATGCTCAGGCACAAGGCGAATGACGACCTGCCTGACTACTTCAAGGCCAACAAAGCATTTCATCGAAAGATTTTGGAATGCGCCCAGAACAGCACTTTGCTGTGGATTTGGGACTTGCTCTCTTTGCGTGTCGACAGAGCCCGGTATGCCTCCAATTTATGGCCAGAGCGCTGGCGCAAAGCCATGCAAGAGCACGAGCGTATTTTGAAGTGCCTGAGTGAAAGAAACCCCAAGGCCACGTCACTGGCCATGTCTGACCATGTGCAAAACGGACTGTCCATGGTCGTCAGAAGTCTATTACAAGCTCAGCAATTACACCCTAAAAGCAAGCGAAAACCCTTGGCTTGACGGCCGAAAATCTTGCATGCAAAATTAACACACAACACAAGGAGCATGAAATGACCGAGGCAATCTCAACTTTTCCTAAAATTTCCCGTCGCACACTTTTGCAATCAAGTGCTGCTATCAGTTACGGCTCAATTTTGATACCTGCCAGCGCGGCTGTTGAGCTCAAGCTCACCCACCCTGCAGACCTATCGCATCCCGTGCACATCGAAGCAGAAAAAATGGTCCGGCGCATTCTGGACCGCACCAATGGACAAGTCAAAATTACGATTTTCCCCAATAACGCTTTGGGCTCACCCGTAGAGACTGCGCAGCAAACTCGCTTGGGTGCGATCGACATGATCTTGATGAATCCCGCCAATATTGAATCAATCTCCAAAGCTGTGGGTGTGATCAATATCCCTTACCAGTTTGACAGCTATGAGCATGCGCATAAAACCTTGGACATTTCAGGCAAAGATTGGCTTGCACAACAGCTTGCCACCGTTGGATTCAGTTGGATTGCCAATTTTGAATGGGGCTTCAGGGCCTTATCAAACAGCCGAAAGCCGGTGCGTGTGCCAGATGATGTGAAAGGCATGAAGCTGCGCGTGCCACCTGAATTGGCCATCAAATCGGCCTTTGAGGCATTGGGTGCAAATACACAGACCATCGCATTTCAGGAAGTTTATTTGGCCTTGGCCAACAAAACGGTAGACGGCCAAGACAACCCCATCGGAACAACTTTTGCCGCCAAATTTTTTGAAGTGCAAAGTCATATTGCATTGACCAAGCATATTTACAGCACCATCATGCTGACTGCCAATCAGCGCTCATGGCAAAACAAACTCAACGAATCGCAAAGAAAAATTATTTCCGAGGAGGCGGCCGTGGCAGGGCAAGCTGCTCGCAAAGGGGTGCGTGATAAAGAAGAAGAAAACATCGCCATCATGCAAAAAGCGGGTGTCGCCTTTACGCGTCCCGACGTTGCGCCTTTCCGAGACAAGATGGGCCCAGCCTACGAGATCTTGAAGAAAAGCTTAGGGGATGACACTTGGAACGCTTGGACTAAATTGGTAAATGCTGCACGCGCTTAAACACGACTGTTTGGGCGCATGTTCATTGCTTCGATTTTATTTTTAGTTGGCTTAAGCATCGTGCTCGGCTTCCCCATTGCGGGGGCGCTGGGCATGATTGCTGGCGGCATCATGGTTTACACATCAGGCGCCGACCTGCTGATGATTTTTATTCAGCGCGCCTATGCGGCAACCACTTCTTTTCCGCTCTTGGCCATTCCATTTTTCATTTTGGCCGGAAACCTCATGAATGTAGGCGGCACGACAGAAAGAATTTTTGAAGTCGCCAAGTTGTTTGTAGGTCAGGTCAGAGGTGGGTTGGCACACGTGAATGTCATTGGCAGCATGATTTTTGCGGGCATGTCGGGCTCTGCAGTTGCAGATGCAGCGGGTCTCGGCGTGATTGAAATACGCGCCATGGTCAAAGAAGGGTATCAAGCTAAATATGCCGCCACCATCACGGCTGTATCGTCCACCATTGGCCCCATCATTCCGCCCAGTATTCCATTTGTGATCTACGGCAGCCTGGCCAATGTCTCGGTAGGCGCATTGTTTTTAGCTGGTATTGTTCCAGGTTTACTGGTGGGCGCGGGCTTGATGATTTCAATTGCTTTGGCAGCCAAGAAATTGAATTTGCCGCGCTCAGCAGGCACTCCAAGTTGGTCTATCGCTTGGAGGGTCATCCTTCACGCCATACCCGCACTGGCATTGCCGCCTCTGATTTTGTACGCCATTTTCAGTGGCGTTGTCACGCCCACGGAGGCCGCCGTTCTGGCAACTGCATATGCCTTCATCCTAGGTCAGTTTGTTTACAAAGAACTAACGTGGGACAGCTTGGTCCAAACCGTTTGGGACTCCGGACGGCAAACCGCACAAGTCATGTTCATCATTGCCATGTCCGCACCCTTTGGTTGGGTCTTGATTCAGCAGCAAGTTCCCAATGCCATTTTGCAAGGTTTGATGGCTCTCTCAGCAGATCCAATTGTCATATTGTTGATCGTGAACGTGGTGTTATTGGTTTTGGGCATGTTCTTGGAGACGATTGCCATCATGATCATCACTTACCCTATCTTGGCCCCTGTGATGGCAGGCATCGGCGTTGACCCCGTTCACTTTGGTGTGATTTTGGTGGTCAACATGATGATTGGCTTGGTGACACCGCCCGTTGGCTTGTGCTTGTTTGTGGTGTCTGGCATTGCCAAGGTGCCCATTGCAGACATCGTTAGCGAATTAACACCCTATTTGATTGCATTGTTAGTGGTGCTGGTATTGGTCACATATGTTCCCGCATTTTCTTTGTGGCTGCCGCACCTTTTGGGATACGGAGTCGTCAAATGATAGGGTATTTCAAACGCCTTGATTTTTGGATCGCCTCCTTCCTGAAGTGGTCGGTGATTGCATGCTTTTTTGGACTGTTTGTTTTGATGATCTCTGGCGTTTTACAACGCTTCATACCAGAATTGAAAATATCAGGCTACGAAGAGATGATTGAATTTTTGTTTGTCTGGATGACCTATTTAGGTGCAACAGCCATGTGGCGAGAAGGCATGCTTTATCGAGTCGGTGCGTTCGATAACGTATTCTCAAAGTCTGTTAAACGCGCGCTGGGTGTGATCATTCATTTGTTCATGATCGCTTTATGCTGGGTGCTCATTTTCCATGGCAGTGACTTTGCCTTATCGGCTGGTGAGATCACGCCATTTTTGCAATTGAACAAAATTTATTGGTACGCTGCAATTCCTATTTGTGGTTGTTTCATGGCGGTTTACAGCTTGATTTCTCTGGCACGTTTGCTGATGGACCCCTCGTTTGAAGAGCATCAAGAAGTCATCACATTGGGTTAATGACCCTCAAAGGAAGCGCATGTCACGATTAGCAGGAAAAGTAGCCATCATCACGGGCGCAGCAGGCGGTATTGGATCTGCCACTGCATTGCTGTTTTGCGAGGAAGGCGCTAGCCTTGTCATGGTCGATTTACCAGATTCACCTTTGCAAACGGTTGTAGATGGCATTTTGAAGAAAATTCCAGGCGCTCAAATTGAAATTGTTTTTGCCGACGTCGGTCAAGAGGCGTCCTTGAAAATGATTGCTGAAAGCGCTGTGCGGCGTTTCCAAAAAATTGACATTCTGGTGAACAACGCGGGTGTGCGCGCCTATGAAGCATTGGCGCAAACCACTGCTTCGACATGGGAAAAAATATTGTCAGTTAACTTGCTCAGCTACGCCTATTTGATTCGAGAGTGCCTGCCTTATCTGCGTGCCAGCCAACAAGCCTCTGTCGTCAACATTTCCTCAACGCACGCAGTCAATCCGCGCAGTGGCATGGGCCAGTACGATGTAGCCAAAGCCGGCATTGTTTCCTTGACCAAGACCTTGGCATTTGAGGAGGCGGTGCATGGGGTTCGCGTGAATGCAGTGTGCCCTGGCCTCACCCTCACGCCCTTTCACGTCAAACGCGCTCAGGCTGACGGAAAAACCGAGCAAGATTTGCGACAGGAAGATGTCACCCACAATCTACAAAAGCGATGGAGTGAGCCACGTGAAATTGCCTATCCCATATTATGGTTGGCGTGTAACGAAGCCTCTTTTGTAACAGGCTCTGTGTTAATGGTGGACGGTGGCACACGGGTCTAAGCGGCCTGATGTCACCAGGATATGAGCCCTCTTTTAATCAAGCTTTAAGTTCAATCGATAAAAAGCATTGGCATTGCCTACAAAAAATGCATGGCGCTGCTGGCTTGAAAAATTTTCAAGCATTTTTGAAACCGATTGAACCAAGGTGTCAAAATCAATGCGCAAGCCAGCAACGGGGAAGTTGGACGCAAACATGCAACGCTCAATGCCAAAAATATCAATGGCATCTAAGACAACTTGCCGATTAGATTCGTAAGACCACTTTTCGTGCTTCAGGCCAAACTCAGATACCTTCAGGCATACGTTAGGTTCTTTGGCAATAGTTTGCATGGCAAGGCGCCAAGCTTGTAAGCCTTGTGGACTTCGATCCCATGGAAAACCAGTGTGATTTAAAACAATGGGCGTTTTTGGAAATGAACGTGCCACATCAGCCGCTTCCACCAAGTGCCAATACGGTACGCGTAAATCCCAGCTCCAGCCATATTTCTCCAGCCTTGAAAACCCCTCCAGCCATTTCGGATCTTGCATGCTGCCTGCTTGACCTTGTTTAACTTGGCCAGGCTCCAGCGCAGTAACAGGCTTGGAGCGAATGCCTCTGACCAATGGAAATTGCGCTTGCCGTGCCATGACTTCTTCGCTGTTGTGAGTGTGAAACCATGCGTGCGCCACAATTGCGGTTGGCACATTTTCAAGTTGTTGCAATTGAGTCAGCCACCGAGTCTCCCCCACCTGATCGTCTCTGTTCCATTCGGCTTCGCAATGCACGGTCGCCAACACCTTGTG
>JBIKOZ010000001.1:0-22459 GCA_044357745.1 Limnohabitans sp.
AGTGGCCCCATTTTTTTCGAAGCGCATCGGATTTATTTGAAGACCCGGTACTGCCAAGGATAGGTTGGGCTGCCCTTGCCTTGAAAGTGCCTTGAATCTGAAAACGTTCAGCCAACCTCAATGCATCTTTCTCGCTGTAAGCTTTCAGTAGGGCACGTTCCGGGACGGCGGAGTCCTCGGGCGGACTGACCCAATGCGTTTCAACAGTCACACTGAAGCGAGATTGAATGCTTGGCAAAGCCGTTGCCAAAAGCTGAGAGTAGGGGTCGTCTTCTTGATGAAAGAAATACAAGGTGTGAGGACGACCTTGCGATTGACGTTTTTTCTCGGCACGCATGCGTTGCTTCAATAAGCGCGCGCGGGATAAAAAAAGTTGGCTGATGACAGGCATCAGCCAACTTTTAAGACTTCTTAGCTGCATTGCATTAGACCAATGGAACTAAGATGTACCTGACAAGTCAATTTAAATCAAAAGGCTTTGATCAAACGAAGTTGATAACTTGTGACATCGATGGCATTCCGTCCAGAGAAATTACGGTTCATTTGGAAATTAATGCCCATGTCTTGCCCTGGAAATTTGTAAGAGAAGAAAGGTCCGCTGGCATAGTTTTTGTATCGACCAATGAGCGTTTTAGTTGTGTCGGTTCCGGAGTAGTTGTCGTCAGTGACCTGCTCGGTAGCAGACAGATTAAATCCAAAGGCTACATCGCCTGTTACCTTCACAATGGCAAGCTCTGAATAGACAAAGTTACCACTCTTGTACAAAGTGTCTTTGTTGCGGGTGTTGACGCCATAAGCAAGCCTTCCTGCAACGGTGACACCGGCATCCCAATCTTGATGCGCATGACTTGGATTCAGATTGTATGTGAAGGCAACGCCAGGGCGAATGGTATAAAAATCACCAAAACCTGGGTTAGCCCTCAACGCAGTATCACTGGCGACATCAAATTTACCAGTTGGAACAAATACGGAGACGCCTGCAGCCACTTTCAAGCGGTCCTTGTGGCGGATCCAGACAGCAGAAAGTTCAGTATCACCCATCCCGGAGACATCGCCTGTTGCTGCATTTGATGCGGCTAAAGCTTGGCTCTGTACAACTGCATTTATTCCGGCTGCAGCTGTTTGAGGTATTGCACTTGAAAATGTTGCATTTGGAAAACTCAGGGAAGCAGTTCTGCTTTGCTTAATAAACGGTACGTTGGCAACGAAGGCTATACGTCCATCTGCATACGTGGTTTCTGTAAGGTAGCCACCCGCTAAATTTACTTGAGTTTGATCTTGTCTAAGTGTTACTGAACCATCGGGAACAGTTGCTAAAACGCCAGCTATTAGAGTACCCGTAAAAACTGTTGGATTTAGAACGTCAAGTCGAACATTTGTTTTCCCTGAACTCTTTGTTAGACCCTCACCCGTTGGTCCTTTTATGCCCTCAATCGTTATTTGAGTCAAACTAGCCGTTCCAAAAAAACCAGGCTTATCAGCCGGTGTTGCAATATCGCCACCAAAACTGCCCAAAGGTGTTTGACGCAGTTTGTAGTTTTCTGCGGCATTGGCATTGAAGCTAGACGCCAGAACTGCGACCAAAGGAAGCGTTGTCAGTACCAAAGCTATAAGTGGTTTTTTGGGCTTGTATTTGAACATGTTTGTCTCCTAAGGGTTATAAGTCAGTACACCTGTGTATTGACAATTCACTCTATCACAGCAAAGATGAAGCGCACTCTAGGGTTTCCGCTAAAGAAGACATTTTTAGTTCGTGAGAGTCTGTTGCAAAATGGGACATGACTGCTATGGCCACCAAAAAACTGAAACAAGCTGCCCCAAAGGCTGCCACTGAGGCAACCCGATTGACGCGTGACAATTGGCTGGATGAAGCCTATCTGGCCGTTGTGCAGGGTGGTTTTGAAAACGTCAAAGTTTTGTCGATTGCAGAGCGGCTGAAGGTCACTCGCGGCAGTTTCTATTGGCATTTCTCAGACCACGCCGATTTGATTGGCAGTTTATTGATGCGTTGGAAGTTGTCGCAACTTGCGCTAGATGCCGAACTCAAATCACACCAAAGCAGCGATCCCATCCAAGAGTTAGAGTTTGTTGTAGATGCTGCTTTTTCTCAGGCAGGCGCTGGCTTAGAAAATTTAAGATTTGAGCAGGCCATGCGTGCCTTGAGTCACCAAAATCGAGAGGCGGCGCAATTGTTGGTCGAAGTAGACGCTGAGCGGCTGGATTTGTTTCAGGCTAAGTTTTTAACAATTGTGAAAGACCCAAAGAAGGCCAGAGATTTAGCGGCGCTTTTGTACCTGGCCATTGTGGGCAGCTATCAGGCATTGAGCCGCCCTGTGAACCCACCCAACATTCGTGAATATTTGCAGGGTCTGATTTCCAATTATTTGATTGCCAAAGTGGTCAGTTGATGCTGGCGGGCTGATAAATGGTTCTGAAGCCCAAATGGCTCACTGCCAAATCTTCTTCTTGGGGTTGTCGAGAGCCCGCACGATAGCGCATGCAGTAATTGGGCGCGCACAAAAATGAGCCACCCTTGATCACTCGTGCGCCGCCCGTGGCCTGCTTGAATGTGGGCGGCCTTTGCGCATCATCAGGATCTAGACCTTGATCTTTCATGCGCAATTGTGAATTTTCTGGACGGTTCGCAACAAAGACATCGGCCGTCAATTCCCACACATTGCCAATCATGTCGAACAAACCATAGGCGTTGGGTGCATAGCAACCGACGGGGGCTAAACCTGCAAAGCCATCTTCACTTGAATTGGCCATTGGAAAAATACCTTGCCAAGTGTTGGCGCCTGCGGGTTGATTGTGTTGCGATGGCATTTCCGGTGCGCCTGCGCGCGCAGCCCATTCCCACTGGGCTTCTGTGGGCAGTTGATGGCCCTTCCATTGTGCGTAAGCCTTTGCGTCTTCATAGGTGACATGCACGGCTGGAAAGCTGCCGTACTTTTCAATGGAAGTGTTGGGCCCAGCAGGATGCCGCCAATTGGCGCCCACCACATATTTCCACCACTGGCTGGGGTCATCGCCGCTTTTCAAAGCCGCTGGCATGCTGAAAACGACTGCGCCCGCTTTCAGCATGTCAGCCGGTAATTGGGCATGCTTAAGTGGGTCTAGATTTCTTTCGGCAATCGTCACATAGCCCGTTGCCTTGACAAACGCAGCGAACTCATCGTTGGTGACCTCCGTGCGGTCCATCCAAAACCCCTTGACCTTGATGTTGCGGACAGGTTTTTCTTCGGCATAAACCGTATCCCCCATGTCAAATTTGCCTTCTGGAATCCACACCATGCCGGGCCGGGGCGACGCAGCGTTATCGAATGGAAGCTCGCAACTCAACTTGAGTGAAGCAGAATTGACAGGTGTTTGTTTGGAAGCGTTGGATGCGACAAAAAACCATGCGCCCAGCGCAAGGAGGGCAGTCAAAAAACCACCCGTGATCATCCACTTTTTATAATGCATTCGCGTCATTCAGTTGTGCTAAAAAATTACGGCCAACTATAAGGTCAGCCTTGGTGAATTTAAACAAAGGTCCAGAATAAATCAGCGCACTCGCATCGACCCCCAAGCTTTTAGGGCCAGCGGTTTTGATCAACTGATCAAGGCTTGCGCAAATTCGCGCGCATCGAAGGTTTGCAAATCATCCAATTGTTCACCGACCCCAATGAAATAAACCGGTATGGCTTTTTCGCGGGCGATGGCACACAGCACGCCGCCTTTGGCGGTGCCGTCAAGCTTGGTCACAATCAAACCCGTCAAGCCCAAAGCATCGTCAAATGCTTTGACTTGCGTCAGTGCGTTCTGACCTGTGTTGCCATCAATCACCAGCAGTACTTCATGGGGTGAAGGGGCATCGGCCTTTTGCACCACACGTTTGATTTTTTTCAACTCTTCCATAAGGTGAAGTTGGGTGGGCAAGCGGCCTGCTGTGTCGACCAACACCACGTCGCGACCCCGAGCTTTACCAGCCGACACGGCATCAAAGCTCACAGCGGCAGGATCGCCCCCTTCTTGGCTGATGATCTCCACCGTATTGCGTTGGGCCCACACGGCCAGTTGCTCACGCGCTGCCGCACGAAAAGTGTCTGCCGCAGCCAGCAGCACACTGGCGCCTTGATCGGCCAGGTGATGGGTGAGTTTGCCAATGGAGGTGGTTTTACCAGCGCCGTTGACGCCCGCCACCATGATGACCATTGGCTTTTGGCTGCCGATGTGCAGTTGTTTTTGCAAAGGCATGAGCAAGTCTGTGATCGCCTCAATCAGCAAGGCTTTGACGGCCAGGGGCTCCGTGACTTTGGCGGCCTTCACTCTGGCTTTGAGATCCTTTAGCAAATGCTCTGTGGCTTTCACGCCGGTGTCTGCCATGAGCAAGGCCGTTTCAAGCTCTTCATAAAGGGCGTCATCGATTTGCGTGCCAGTGAATACGGCGGCAATGCTGCCCCCCGTTTTTCTGAGACCCGCTTTCAGCTTGCCCAACCAAGTTTGGCGAGGCGTGGCTGTCTCAGAAGCCGCTGAGGCGGTGGCCAAAGCTTCAGCAGGGGTGGGCTTGGGCGAAGAACGAAAGAAACTGAACATAGAGTGGCATTAGGTTGAGGCCCATTCTATGAAAAACCAGCTTGAAAATGGCGTAATCGGCTTAGACAGGGCTCAAATTTTTATCTAATTGCAGCGCTTGCCTGACAACCCGTTAAGCTTCACGTCATGCGCACGAAACAACGTCCCATCACCAGCACCGGATCTCCCTCGCACGAATTGCGAATCATTGGGGGTCAGTGGAAACGCTCCAAAATCAAAGTGATCGACAAACCCGGGCTGAGGCCCACCCCCGACCGCGTTCGAGAAACCTTGTTTAATTGGTTAGGACAAGACCTGACGGGATGGCTTTGTGTCGACGCCTTTGCAGGAACGGGTGCGCTTGGATTTGAAGCGGCCTCTCGCGGCGCCCAATCTGTGTTGATGGTGGAGCATGATGCACAACTGGTGTCCTTGCTGTTAGAAACGCAAAAGCGCTTGTCGGCCAGCGCCGTTCAGGTGCAAAAAGGTGATGCCTTGATGGCCTTGCAGCGCATTGCGCCCAGCAGCCTGGATGTGGTTTTTCTTGACCCACCTTTTGAGGGTGCTTTTTTTGAACGTGCCTTGGAATTTTCGGCCAAGGCGGTTGCACCTGAGGGCTGGGTGTATCTGGAGGCCCCTAAAAAATGGGAAGCTGAAGCCCTTGCACCCTGTGGTTTGGTCGTCGTGAAGTCCATGAAGGCAGGCGCGGTCCATGCGCATTTGCTGCAACGCCCATCCGAGTGATAATCTCTTAAATCGATCAGGAGCCCCGCATGAGCCGATCCGTCATTGCTGTTTATTCCGGTACCTTTGACCCCATCACTTTGGGTCATGAAGATGTGGTTTATCGCGCTGCCCAAATGTTTGACAAAGTGGTGGTGGCGGTGGCTGCTGCGCACCATAAAAAAACCTTGTTCACCTTGGACGAACGCTTGGCCTTGGCGAAGGAAGTCACGCAAGATTTTGGCAACGTGAGTGTGGTGCCTTTTTCAGGTTTGTTGTGTGACTTTGCGCACAGCCAAAGCGCACGCGTCATCGTGCGCGGACTTCGATCAGTGACTGACTACGATTACGAAACACAAATGGCTAGCATGAACCGCCATTTGGCGCCAGAAGTCGACACCGTCTTTTTGCACACCAGTGCGTCCGTTCAACACATCAGCAGTACCCTGGTGAGAGAAATATCCAGCCTAGGCGGAAAAATTGAAGGCTTGGTATCGCCTTCCGTGCTGAAGGCCTTGCAGGCCAAACACGGTTGAGCCATTGGCAGGTCGTCGCGCTTTAAATTTCAGCCGCTTCAATTAAAAAACGCACGCGTTTTTGGCCCTGCCACTCGTCCACATCGAGTCGATAGGCCAATTTGACGCGTGCCGGGAGGGGTTCAATTCGGCCAAACCAAATGCCGTCCACAGGTTGACCTTGGTGCTTGAGCTTCAAGGCCAAATGTTTTTCGCCTACCAAGCGTTGCGACAACACGTCCACTTCCTCGCTGAACACGGGGGGAGCAAACCCCTGGCCCCACACTTCGCGGTGCATCACTTCAACAAATTCCGCTCGCCGATATTGGCCGTCTAAGGGACCATCGGTTTCTAGCTTGCGTTGCAGTGTGGCAGCAGACAAAAGTTGTGAAGCAACTTCCATGAAACAAGTTTCAAACTGCGCTAAGTTTTCTTCTTCGATGGTGCAGCCTGCGGCCATGGCATGACCCCCAAATCTAAGGAGCATGTTGGGGAATTTTTTGGCCATCAAATCTAAGGCATCGCGAAGATGGAAGCCAGGAATAGAGCGGCCTGATCCTTTGAGTTCATGTTCTTTGCCCGGCGCATTGCTGGCGGCAAAGACAAAGCAGGGTCGATGGAATTTGTCTTTGATTCGGGAGGCCACGATGCCCACCACACCTTCGTGAAAATCGGGATCAAACACGCAGATCGCGGGCGGTGGCGCATCACTGTCGTCGAACAAAGACTCGGCAATTTCCATGGCCTGCTGTCGCATGTCGCCTTCAATGTCACGCCGTTCGCGGTTGATGGCGTCGAGTTGCCTGGCCAACTCGTCTGCGCGCAAAGCATCGTCGGTGGTCAGACATTCAATGCCCAAGGTCATGTCTGAAAGTCGGCCCGCTGCATTGATGCGTGGCCCTAATGCAAAACCAAAATCAAAGGTGGTGGCCACCTTAGGTTCGCGGCCTGCTGCTTTAAAAAGCGATTGCATGCCAGCGGGCATCAGGCCTGCGCGAATGCGCTTCAAACCTTGGGCCACCAAACGGCGATTGTTGTTGTCGAGTTTGACCACATCGGCCACGGTGCCCAGCGCCACCAGGGGCAGCAGTGCGTCCAGTTTGGGCTGGGTTTCCGCTGTGAAAAGACCCCGTTGCCGCAATTCAGCGCGCAAGGCCAACAGCACATAAAACATCACGCCCACACCCGCCAAGGACTTGCTTTCAAACGAACAACCAACTTGGTTGGGGTTGACAATGACTTCGGCGGTGGGCACTGCGGCTGCAGGCAGATGGTGGTCCGTGATTAAAACTTGCATGCCCAAACTTTGCGCTTGTGCCACGCCTTCCAAGCTGGCAATGCCGTTGTCGACGGTAATGAGGACATCTGCACCTGAATCTTTGACACGCCTTGCAATGGGGGCAGTGAGCCCGTAACCGTCCACGACCCGATCGGGCACGATGTAACTCACATGCTTTGCACCCAACATGCGCAAGCCTCTGAGGGCCACCGCGCAGGCTGTTGCGCCATCGCAGTCATAGTCGGCCACAATGCAGAGCTTTAAATTTTGCGCCATGGCATTGGCCAGCAATGCGGCTGCATCTTGCGTGCCCATCAGACTGTGGGGGGGCAACAGTTTGGCCAAGCCATCGTCTAATTCTTCGGGGCTCACAATGCCACGCGCCGCAAACAGTTTGGAGAGCAAGGGGTGTATACCGGCCTGCTCTAGGGCCCAAGCACTCCGAGGTGGCACATCACGGGTCAATATTTGAAAACTCATGGGGTCGTCGCGTCTTGAGTCAGCGCGCGCAATTCGTTGCGCACAGAAATGGGAGAGAACATGCGCTGAAGCGCGTTGAGCACAGAGGCTTTTCTCGGGCGGTAGTGACGCCACGCCGTGTCGCTGCAGAGCGTGATGGAGACATCTTCCTGGCGCGAGAGCGCATCGCGCAGTGACTTGCAAACAGTCGCGTCCAAGTTTTGCCACTGCTGACACCAAAGCGCGGCATTCTGTTGAGCACTGGCAAACTGCAATTGCAAATGAATTTGAGCAGGGTGGGGCGGCTTGTACATGTGAGACCACTCTCGGTGGACCCAAAAAGAATTGATGGTCCATTGCCCTCGAAGACTGCGTTGATCGTTCACAGGATGTTGGTAAAGCAGCATTTGCATTTCACTTTGCAAGCGCTGCAACTGACGCGCTTGCCCTGCGGAGGGCATCCAAGCCTTGACATTGCGGTCAATGACCTTTTCTAAGGCTGCAAAAGGCAGACCTTGAAACATATTGCCGTGCGCACGCCAAACCATGGGGCTTTCGTAGCTGACCGTCAAGCCGTCTTCTACAAAATACGCTTGAATGGCTGCTAGCAAATCCCTTGATTCCATCTCTGTCAGTTGTATTTCAGCGGGATTGAGCATGACCACCTCATTCATGCCCACCTGCCAATGACAGGGCGTGATCAGAGCGTCAGGCCCCCATTGTGGGCTTTGGCCCCAAAGCCCCATCGCGATTTCGTGTGGCAAGAGATAGGCTTCGCTGTGCGAGGGGTCATGGGGCGGTTCAGTGGGTACCACGCCCTGAGACACGCAAGTCAACTTGCCCAATAATTCAGACAATTGGGGCAAATACAATGTGTCGAGTGCACTTTGAAGGGGCGCCGCAGGGCTGCTGGCATAGGCAATGATGCCGTGATTCGGGCAGTTTGCAGCTGGGGTGGAGGGCGTCATTTGACCGTCATTCATGCCGCTATTGTCGGGGATGACACAATCCCCCTTGAGACAACAGGCATGCAGCCCTCACAGACGAAGGAAAATGAGCTGAATGAAATTTGAATGGCCTTACGAATTGGTTCTGGGTTGGCGCTATACCCGCGCAGGAAGAGCCACGCGTCGCAATGGCTTTATTTCCTTTATTTCGGGTGTGTCGATGCTGGGCATTGGCCTGGGTGTTGCCGCATTGGTCATTGTGCTGTCGGTTATGAACGGCTTTCAAAAAGAAGTGCGCGACCGCATGCTGAGCGTGGTCTCGCACATTGAGATTGTGTCTGCCGATGGCGGTGCCCTAGACGATTTCAAAGGCACTTTGCAAGCGATTCAAGCCAACCCGCAAGTTGTCGGTGCTGCGCCCTTTATTTCTGCGCAAGCGCTATTGGCCAGAGGCGAGGACATGAAGGGCGTGCTGGTGCGAGGCATCGATCCCGCCTTAGAGCCCAGTGTGGTTGATCTATCGATGGGCTTGCAGGGCAAAACTGGCAACATGCCAGGCGTGGAGGCTTTGCTGCCAGGTCAATTTGGGGTGGTCTTGGGCCTTGATTTGGCCAGGCAACTCGGGGTGCGATTGGGCGATCCTGTGACCCTCATCGCACCCAATGGACAGGTCACGCCCGCAGGCGTTTTGCCGCGCTTGAAACAAATGCAAGTGGTGGGTCTTTTTAATTCAGGTCATTATGAATATGACTCCGCCTTGGTCATGCTTCATGTCGAGGATGCCGGCAAAATTTTCAGGTTGGAGGGCCCAACCGGTATCCGTTTGAAAATCAAAAATTTGCATGATGCGCGCATCGTGGCTTGGACGCTGGCGCCCACCCTGCCAGCCGGCATGGCCATCCGTGATTGGACGCAGCAAAACCGCACCTGGTTTGCAGCGGTTCAAGTTGAGAAGCGCATGATGTTCATCATCCTCACCCTCATTGTGGCGGTTGCCGCTTTTAACTTGGTCAGCACTTTGGTAATGTCCGTGACGGACAAGCGCGCCGACATCGCCATTTTGAGAACACTGGGTGCAAGCCCTGGCAGCATCATGGGCGTCTTCATGATGCAGGGGGCCATGGTGGGTGTGATTGGCACCTTGAGTGGTTTGTTCTTGGGACTTTTGATTGCCTTCAACATCGATGTGATCGTGCCTGCATTGGAAACACTTTTCAATGCCAGCTTCTTGCCTAAAGATATTTATTTAATCAGCCGCATGCCCAGCGATCCGCAGATGAGCGACATCTTGCCTGTTGCGATCATCTCTTTGGTGCTGTCATTTGTGGCCACCTTGTACCCCAGCTGGCGTGCCAGCCAAGTCAATCCTGCGGAGGCTTTGCGTTATGAATAAGCCAGTGTTGGAAGTTCGGGGTTTGAGCAAACGCTTTACGGAAGGCAACTTGAATGTGCCTGTCTTGCAGGGCGTTGATTTGTCGGTGGCGCCAGGTGAGACAGTGGCCATTGTGGGCGCTTCAGGGTCGGGCAAAAGTACCTTGATGCATTTGATGGGCGGCCTTGACCGTCCCACCCAAGGCCAAGTTTTGTTGCAGGGCCAAGATTGGTCTGGTTTGACTGCGGCTGAACAAGGATCGAGGCGCAATCAACTCTTGGGGTTTGTCTATCAGTTTCATCACTTGTTGCCAGAATTTACGGCACTTGAAAATGTGGCCATGCCTTTGTGGATTCGCCGCGAATTGCGCAGCGAGGCCCACCAAATCGGTATGAAGTGGCTCGAGCTTGTGGGCTTGAAGGCGCGTGCGGCCCACCGACCCGCTGAGTTGTCTGGCGGCGAGCGGCAGCGGGTGGCCATTGCGCGTGCCATGGCCACACAGCCCGCATGTGTGTTGGCCGATGAGCCCACTGGTAATTTAGACAGAAGCACTGCAGAAATCGTGTTCGACCTCATGCTGAACACCGCGCAACAACAAGGAACGGCTTTTGTGGTGGTCACCCACGACCCGCATTTGGCAGCGCGGTGCAGTCGTGTGCTGCGCTTGGACAGGGGCGTTCTGCAAGCATGATGTTGCAATGGATCGACAGCCATTGCCATCTCAATGCGCCTGAGTTTTCGGCAGACCGTCTGGCTGTCTTGCAACGAGCGCAAGAAAGGGGTGTTGGCCACTGTGTCATCCCTGCCGTGCAAGCGAAAGATTTTGAAGCCTTGCAACTTTTCGCGCAGCAGGTGCAGCAGCCCTATGCTTTAGGCATCCATCCTTTGTTTGTGCCGATGGCGCAAGAGAAGGATTTGCAGCACTTGGAACACTGCATTCAAGCGGCACTTGAAATCATGGAAAACGGTCAAGCGAATGATCCTCGTTTGGTCGCACTGGGTGAAATTGGTTTGGATTTTTTCGTTCCGGCACTGTGCGAGCCCAGCTTGCGTGAAAAGCAATTATTTTTCTACCATGCCCAGTTGAAACTGGCCCAAAAATACAAGATGCCGGTGATTTTGCATGTGCGTAAATCAGCTGACGAATTGCTGCGGGGCCTCAGGCGCTTCCCTGTTCAAGGGGGCATTGCCCATGCGTTCAATGGCAGCTCTCAACAAGCCGAAGCCTTCATCAGTTTGGGATTTGCTTTGGGGTTTGGCGGCGCATGCACGTTTGATCGTGCACTTCAGCTAAGGCGATTGGCCTCGGCGTTGCCCTTGTCGGCCATCGTCTTGGAAACAGATGCGCCCGATATCCCCCCGCACTGGCTGTATCGGACTCAAACGCAGCGACAATTGGATGCGCAGGGCCGAAATGAACCGGGTGAACTGCCCCAAATTGGCGCTCTGTTGGCGCAACTCAGAGGCCTGCCAATCGAAGAACTTGCACTGGCTACGGTCAACAATGCGAAGCGTGTTTTGCCACAACTTTCATTATTTATAAAAACGCATGACAGCCAAAAAAATCAAGGCCATTGAACTTCCCGAAGTCAATTTCTCTGAAAACGGGGAGTCCAGGTATTTGCATTTGGGGACACCTTGGATTCAAGGTGCTATGAAAATCAATGCGCCATTTGAGCTTGACCTTGAATACATCCAACGCATGATGGTGGGCTTGTTATTTTTGAAGTCGGGGTCAGTGGCAGGTCGACACGCCATGCAGTTGGGTTTGGGCGCCGCAAGTCTGACCAAGTTTTGTTATAAAAAATTACGTTGGACTTGTACGGCGATCGAATTGAATCCCGGCGTGTTGCATGCCTGCCGGGGGTGGTTCAAGTTACCAGAAGAGGGTCCGCGAATGCGCGTCATCATTGCGGATGCAGGTGAAGAAATTCAGAGCGATGAATGGCAAGGCACGGTCGATGTCTTGCATGTCGATCTTTACGATCATGAAGCGGCCGCGCCTGTGCTTGACAGCGTTGAGTTCTACAAAAACTGCCGCGCTTTGTTGGCAGACGAAGGCACCATGACGGTCAATCTTTTTGGCCGGTCTGCAAGCTACAACCAGAGTGTTGCCAAAATGGCAGAGGCTTTTGGAGAGGATGCCCTGTGGGCTTTCAAACCCACGCGCGAAGGCAATACGGTGGTGATGGCGCAAAGACAAGCCAGTCGCCCCAAAAGAGAGGCATTGGCGGCGCAAGCTGAAGTCATCGAGAGCAGGTTTGGTTTGCCAGCCACCAAGTGGTTGCGCGTATTTAACCCGTTGGTGAAATGAATTCACAAAAAACCTAGGGTTTACCCAAATCCTGCAAGCGTAAATCGTTGAAATCTAGGTGAAATCCACATTTGGAAATGATGGCTTTGCCCTGACAATCGGCCATCCCAAATTTTTTGGAGGAGTGTTTCTGTGAAAATCAAAAGTCAAAAAGACTTTTTCTCTGGGCTTGTGTTCACCTTTGTCGGTGCATCATTTGCTTACGGAGCTACAAGCTACAACATCGGAACTGCGGCACGCATGGGCCCTGGTTATTTCCCCCTTTTGCTGGGCGTCATTTTGGCCCTCATTGGCGCCTTCGTCTTGTTCAAAGCATTGGTCGTTGAAACACCGACCGGCGATGCCATAGGCGCATGGGCTTGGAAGCCCTTGATTTTCATCATCGCGGGCAACTTGCTTTTTGGTATTTTGTTGGGCGGCTTGCCCAGCATCAAATTGCCGGCCATGGGCCTGATAGGCGCAATTTATGGCACCACCTTGGTTGTCAGCTTGGCCGGTGACAAATTCAAACTGAAAGAAGTTTTGACTTTGGCCACTGTCTTGTCTGCCATGAGCTACGTTGCTTTCATTGTGGTACTGAAATTGCAGTTCCCTGTGTGGCCATCTTTCATTGCAGGTTAAGGAGTCTCCCAAATGGATTTGATCAATAACTTGTCCTTGGGTTTTGGTGTTGCTTTCACCTTTCAAAACCTGATTTACGCTTTCCTCGGTTGTTTGCTGGGCACGCTCATTGGTGTGTTGCCTGGCATTGGCCCTGTGGCCACCATTGCGATGTTGCTGCCCGCTACCTACGCATTGCCGCCCATTGCCGCCCTTATCATGTTGGCCGGTATTTATTACGGCGCCCAATACGGCGGCTCTACAACGGCCATTTTGGTTAACTTGCCAGGCGAGTCTTCTTCGGTGGTGACCACCATTGACGGCTATCAAATGGCTCGAAAAGGACGCGCCGGGCCCGCGCTGGCTGCGGCTGGTCTGGGCTCCTTCTTTGCGGGCTGTGTGGGCACCTTGATCTTGGCTGCCTTTGCTGCGCCGCTGACAGAGGTGGCCTTTAAATTCGGTCCTGCCGAGTATTTCTCGCTCATGATCTTGGGCCTGATTGGCGCCGTTGTTTTGGCTTCAGGCTCCCTCGTCAAAGCTGTGGGCATGATTGTGTTGGGTCTTTTGCTGGGCTTGGTGGGTACCGACGTTAACTCGGGTGTGGCCCGCTACAGTTTCGATATCCCTGAACTCACTGACGGTATTGGTTTCATTACCATTGCCATGGGTGTGTTCGGCTACGGCGAAATCATTGCCAACTTGTCTCAGCCAGAAGACAAACGTGAAGTTTTCACCGGCAAGGTCACGGGTTTGTTCCCCACCAAAGAAGACTTCAAAAACATGTTTCCTGCGGTTTTGCGCGGTACAGCGATTGGTTCTATGCTGGGAATTTTGCCTGGCGGCGGTGCTTTGTTGGCGGCGTTTGCGGCTTACACCATTGAAAAGAAAACCAAATTGGGCCCGGGGGAAGTGCCGTTTGGGCAGGGCAATATTCGCGGCGTTGCAGCCCCTGAGTCAGCCAACAACGCTGGCTCACAAACCTCCTTCATTCCATTGCTCACCTTGGGCATTCCACCCAATGCCGTGATGGCCTTGATGGTGGGTGCCATGACCATTCACAACATTCAGCCGGGCCCCCAAGTGATGACCAGCAACCCAGAGTTGTTCTGGGGCCTGATTGCCTCTATGTGGATTGGCAACTTGATGTTGGTCATCTTGAATTTACCGCTCATTGGCATGTGGATCAAATTGCTCACAGTGCCTTACCGTTGGTTGTTCCCTGCCATTATCCTGTTCTGCGCCATTGGCGTGTACTCCACCAACAACAACACCTTCGACATCTGGATGGTGGGTGCGTTTGGCGTGATTGGTTATATGTTCATCAAGCTGAGCATGGAGCCGGCTCCCTTGCTCTTGGGCTTCATCTTAGGTCCCATGATGGAAGAGAACCTTCGCCGCGCCCTGCTCTTGTCTCGCGGTGACTGGTCGGTGTTTGTCACCCGTGGCTTGTCTGCCAGTTTGTTGGCCGCGGCTGCGGTGCTGCTCATTGTGGTGTTGTTACCTTCTGTGAAGTCCAAGCGCGAAGAAGCCTTCGTCGAAGAGTGATCCCTCTTCTACTTTGATCTTCAACGGCACCTTTGGGTGCCGTTTCTTTTGGGGTCGAAGGGTCGTATGAACTTAGGTGACTGAACATCACTTTTTTCCTGACACAATGATCGGCTTCAACGCCTTTGGAATTCCACCATGCAGTCCACAATGAACTCAAAACTTCGACGCCTTGCCTTTTTGAAAGGGCCTACGGCACTGACGCTTGGATTGGCCTTGATCGCCAGTCCAATGCTGGCATTGGCCCAACCGAATGCCATTGCTTACCCCACCAAACCCATCCGTTTGGTCGTGCCGTTTCCAGCGGGCGGTGCTACGGACATTTTTGCCCGAACCTTGTCGCAAAAATTGGCAGAAAAAATCGGTGCAAGCGTGGTCGTTGAAAACAAGCCTGGCGCAGGCGGCACATTGGGCTCTGACTTGGTGGCCAAATCGCCGCCAGATGGCTACACCTTGTTGTTGGCCACCTCCAGCACGCATTCCATTGGCCCGAATCTCAACCCCAAGATGCCATACGACTCGGTCAAAGATTTCACACCCATTGGACAAGTGGGCAATGCACCCAGCATCATGCTGGTGCCCAACAGTTCCCCCGCCAAAACCATTCAAGAGTGGATTGATTTTGCCAAGAAAAATCCAGGCCGTTTGAATTACGCTTCCAGTGGCAATGGCACCATCGTTCAACTCACAGCAGAATTGTTTAAATCTCAGGCAGGTTTGTTTGTGGTTCACATTCCCTACAAAGGAACGGCCTTGGCCATGCCCGATTTAATCAGCGGCAAGGTCGATGTGTTGTTTGACTCCTTGCCCACCGGATTGCCCCATGTGAGGGACGGCCGACTGCGCGCCTTGGGCGTGACGTCTGCCCAGCGAACCAGCATGGCGCCCGGCTTACCCGCCATTGCAGAAGTATTGCCAGGCTATGAATCAACCACTTGGTTTGGCCTGTTTGGACCCCCCGGTGTGCGCCCAGAAATTGTGAGCCGTGTCAATGCAGCCGCACTTCAGGTCTTGGCCGACCCTGAGGTCAAAGACAAATTAATTCGATTGGGCATAGAGCCCATTGGTACCTCGCCAGCGCAATTCACTTCGATGTTGGCCAGTGAATCTGCCAAGTGGAAGAAAATAATTACCGAACGCAAAATCACTTTGGACTAAACCATGCGCTTTGATTTCAGTACGCCCTATGCCTCGACACGTTTGCCGCTGTTTGCGCGCAACATTGTGTCTACGTCTCACCCCTTGGCGGCCCAAGCAGGTTTGCGCATGATGCTCAAGGGCGGCAATGCAGTGGATGCCGCGATTGCGGCGGCGGCGGCCATGACCATTGTGGAGCCGGTGAGCAATGGCTTGGGCTCAGATGCTTTTTGTATTTTGTGGGATGGTCAAAAGCTTCATGGCTTGAATGCATCAGGGCCTGCGCCGCAAGCTTGGACGCCAGACTATTTTCACCATAAATATGGCAGCGATGCCGTCAACCCTCCCAAGCGGGGATGGGATTCGGTGACGGTACCCGGTGCCGTCAGTGCTTGGGCCGCCATGAGTGAGCGGTTTGGCAAATTGCCCTTTGCCGATTTGATGGAGCCTGCGATTGAGATTGCCGAGCGCGGTTATTTGATCCCAGTGGTGGTGCAACAAAAGTGGGAAGCCGCCACACCCTTGCTGCAATCTTTGCCAGGCTTTGCCGAAAGCTATTTGCCTTGGGGCCGTGCACCCCATGTGGGGGAACTGTTTCAGTTCAAAGCCGCTGCCAAAGGCTTGAAGGCCATTGCTGAAACCAAAGGCCGCGCATTTTATGAAGGCGAAATTGCGCAGGCATTGGTGCGCTTCTCCGATCAGCATGGTGGTGCCATGACTCTGAAGGATTTGGCGCAATACCAACCTGAATGGGTTGAGCCCATCGCTCAAAATTATCGCGGTTACACCTTGCATGAAATTCCACCCAATGGCCAAGGCATTGCAGCCTTGATTGCTTTAGGCATTTTGGAAAACTTTGACATGTCTAGTATGAAAGTGGACGGCATTGATTCACAGCATTTGCAAATTGAAGCCATGAAATTGGCCTTTGCCGATGTGTACCGCTATGTGGCCGACCCTCTGCACATGGAAGTCACGCCAGCGCAGATGCTTGACCCCACTTATTTGAAGCGCCGCGCACAACTCATCGACATGAAGCGTGCCCAGGATTTCAAAGCAGGCAACCCTGTCAAAGGGGGCACCATCTATCTCACGGCGGCTGACGAAAACGGCATGATGGTGAGCTTTATTCAAAGCAATTACATGGGTTTTGGCTCTGGTGTGGTGGAGCCTAACTACGGCATCAGTTTGCAAAATCGCGGGTTTGGTTTTAGCACCGATCTCCAGGGCTTCAACCCTGCCAATTTAGTAGCACCCGGCAAGCGGCCCTTCCAAACCATCATTCCAGCATTCCTCACCCAAAACGGGCAGCCCGTCATGAGCTACGGTGTCATGGGAGGCAACATGCAACCGCAGGGCCATATGCAAACACTGGTTCGCATGCTCGACCATGGTCAAAACCCCCAGGCGGCATGTGATGCACCCCGCTGGCGTTACAACACGGGCTTGTCTATCAATGCAGAAGCCAGCATGGCGGCAAACACGGTCCAGGGCTTGAACGATTTGGGCCACGAGCTTGAAGTCATCGATGACTCGTATCAAGACTTCGGTGCTGGCCAATTCATTTGGCGCATGGGTGATCCCAAAGTTCAGGGTTATGTGGCGGCCTCTGATCCTCGTCGTGATGGCCAGGCGGTCGGCTTTTGACGCAGCTCCTAGAATCAAAATTGACCTCTGGCTTGCTGCTGGCTGCGGCAGGCTCTATTGCATTCAGTGGCAAGGCAATCATTGTGAAATTGGCCTATCGGCATGGTGTCGATGGCGTCACTTTGTTGATGTTTCGCATGCTGTTTGCTTTGCCATTTTTCTTGGCACTTGCTTGGTGGGCTGGGCGCGGCAAAGCGCCCCTCACTCGGCGTGATTGGTTGGGGGTGGTGGGCTTAGGGTTTTGTGGTTATTACCTGTCGAGTTATTTGGATTTCTTAGGGTTGCAATACATCAGTGCATCGTTTGAGCGTTTGATTTTGTACCTCAACCCCACCTTGGTTTTGGTGTTGGGGTGGGTGCTTTACAAACGAAAAATTTCATACCGCCAAGGTGTGGCCATGGCGGTCAGTTACGGCGGTGTGCTGTTGGTCTTTGCCCATGAAATTTCTTGGGTGGGCGAGAATGTATTTTTGGGGACTGGATTGGTTTTTTTAAGCGCAGTGACCTATGCCATTTACCTCACCTACAGCGGACAACTGGTGCAAAGATTAGGCGCGATGCGATTGGCTGGTTTGGCCACCACGGTGGCTTGTTTCCTGTGCATTGTGCAGTTTGCAGTGCTTGAACCCCTTCAAGCCTTGAACGTTGCGCCCGAGGTGATTTGGTTGTCATTGCTCAACGCAATCGCTTGCACGGTACTGCCTGTGCTGATGGTCATGATGGCCATTGAGAGAATTGGCGCAAGCCTGACCTCGCAAATTGGCATGATTGGCCCTATGTCGACCTTGACCATGGCGGCACTGTTGCTAGACGAGCCGTTGACAGTTTGGATTTTGATAGGCACTGCTTTGGTTGTGGGGGGCGTGTATTGGGTCACTCAAAGTCCCAAAGTGGTTGAATAATTGTGGTTGTTTGCTGAATATTTTTTGAAGGAGTCATCATGGATTTAGGTATCAAAGGCAAGTGGGCGTTGGTGGGTGGTGCCAGCAAAGGATTGGGTTGGGGTTGCGCACGCGCCTTGGCATTGGAAGGCGTGAATGTGGTCATGGTGGCGCGTGGCGCCGAGGTACTGAACAAGTCTGTGACCGATTTGAAAAAAGAAGCACCTGGTGTGACCTTGATCGGTGTCGCGGCAGACATCACCACAGAAGCTGGGCGCGCGGCTTTGTTTTCAGTGTCTGGCGGACCTGGCAAAGATTTCGACATTGTGGTCACCAATGCCGGTGGCCCGCCCCCTGGTGATTTCCGCAATTGGGACCGTGAGGCCTGGATCAAGGCCGTCGATGCCAACATGCTGACGCCCATTGAACTCATCAAGGCGACGGTAGATGGCATGGCGGCACGTGGCTTTGGCCGCATCGTCAATATCACTTCCAGCTCTGTCAAATCGCCCATCGATATTTTGGGACTCTCCAATGGCGCTCGCAGCGGCTTGACTGGTTTTGTAGCGGGCGTAGCACGCACCAAAATTGCGGCACAAGGTGTGACCCTCAACAATATTTTGCCGGGTAAATTTGACACCGATCGCATACGCACCACAGTGGAAGCGACCGCACAAAAAACCGGCATGACAGTGGCTGAAATCAGGGCGCAACACCAGGCCCAGGTGCCCGCAGGTCGCTACGGGACACCGCAAGAGTTCGGCGCTTTGTGTGCCTTTATTTGTAGCCAGCAAGCGTCTTACATCACAGGCCAAAATTTCCTGACGGATGGTGGCGCATACCCTGGCACTTATTGAGCCAGAGGGTGATGTTCATCAGCTCGTGCGGCGTGAAGAAACCACAATGCCGCTCACGATCAGGCCAAAAGCCAGGGCGTGATACAGCTGCGGCAATTCGCCCAAAAATGCGCTTGACATGAGGGCTGCAAACAGCGGTGTGAGGTTAGAGAAAAAACCGGCCACCGCAGGGCCTGCTGTTTGCACACCCAGGCCCCAGCATCTGTAGGCCAATATTGCGGGGCCGACGGCTACAAAAGCCAGTGCCGCGTAAAGCGGAGGTCCCCATGTGATGTGTGCATCGGTTAAGGCCCATTCGGCGCCAGAGAACATACCGGCCCAGCCCAGTCCAAAAATAACCTGCGCCATGAGGAAGGCGGCCCAGTGGTTGCGAATTTCGTCGGGCTCATTGCGTTGACTCAGAAGCCAGCTGTAAAGGGCCCAACATAAAGTTGCCAGCAAAATATAGAGATCACCGACCACGAAACTCACCTGCAAAAGTTGCTGCCAATCGCCTCGCGAAAGCACGATCAAAACACCTGCAATGGAAAGCCCAGCCCCCAACCATTGAGCGCGACGCACGGATGTTTGAAAAAACAAGGCGCCCATGGCGAGCATGAACACGGGTGAGCTGGCCGCCACTAAGGTGACGTTAAGGGGCGTGGAAGTTTGCAGCGCCAAATATTGCAAGGCGTTATAACAACCCACACCGAGCAAACTCAAAACCGCAAAGCGACGCCATGCAGGCCACAGTGTGCTGTTGGGTTTGAGCAAGTGGCCGGCCATGGGCAATAAGATACAAAATGCGATGAGCCAACGAAGAAAATTCAGGGTGAGGGGCGGTACCAAATCGCTAACAAGCCGCCCTACCACGGCATTGCCTGCCCAAAGCAAAGGGGGCACTGTCAGCATCAAAGCAGTACCTGGAGAAAGTTTTTCAGTCATGCCCGAGACTTTAACGGCATCTCGACCGGCTGACTGTCACGCAGGGGTATTGAATTCGTGGCAAAGTAGCGTCCAGTGTGATTCAGTTTTTTTCTTAGGAGACATCCATGAGCTTAGCCGTCCAAATTGACCAAACCGGTGGTCCAGAACAACTTAAATTGGTAGACGTTACCGTGGGTCAGCCCGGCCCAGGCGAGATTCGCATTCGTCACAAAGCCATTGGTTTGAATTTCATTGACGTATACCAACGCAGCGGCTTGTACACCTTGCCCATGCCCTTGAAGTTGGGCATGGAAGCCTCCGGCATTGTCGAGGCTGTGGGCGAGGGTGTGACACACCTCAAGGTCGGCGATCGTGCTGCTTATGCCAGCCAACCCCCGGGCAGTTATTGCGAAGAGCGTGTGATGCCTGCCAAATGCGTCTGCAAATTACCCGACGACATCTCATTTGAGACGGGTGCGGCCATGATGCTCAAAGGATTGACAGCCCAATACCTGCTTTTGAAAACGCGACCCGTTGAAGGCCTGCAAGCCGGCGATCATGTGTTGTTCCATGCAGCTGCCGGCGGTGTGGGCTTGATTGCTTGCCAATGGGGTAAGGCCTTGGGCTTTCGAATGATTGGTACGGCGGGTTCCGATGACAAATGCAAACTGGCCATGGCCAATGGCGCTGAGCACTGCATCAATTACAGCACCGACGACTTCTTGGTGCGCGTGAAAGAAATCACGGGAGGTAAAGGCTTGAAAGTAGTTTACGACTCTGTTGGGAAAGACACGTGGGACAAATCGCTGGATTGCTTGCGCCCCTTTGGTTTGATGGCCACGTTTGGCAATGCTTCCGGCGCGGTGCCGCCTTTTGCGCCAGGTATCTTGGGCAACAAAGGATCTTTGTATGTCACCCGTCAAACTTTGTTCAACCACATCACCACGCGTGAAAGCACACAAGCCATGGTCGACGATTTGTTTGCTGCGGTTCAAAGCGGCAAGGTCAAAATTCACATTGACCAGACCTTTCCGCTGGCACAAGTGCAAGAGGCACACCGTGCTTTAGAAGCCCGCAAAACAACAGGTTGTTCGATCCTCACGCTGTAAGGCTTCTCAACCAAGTTGCAGGGCAATGGCAGGCCCTGTTAAGCACAAAAAGGGCACTTCAAAGAGTGCCCTTTTTTGTTGCTGATGCTTATTTTATTTGCCGCGACGTACCCGCAGCAACTCATCCAAGATGAGAAGCACAGCGCCCACTGAAATGGCACTGTCGGCCACATTGAACGCGGGAAAGTGCCAGCCTGCGTAATGGAAGTCTAGAAAATCAATCACATGGCTGTAAAGGACGCGGTCAATGACATTGCCAACAGCCCCCCCCAATATCAATGACAAAGACAAGCAAAACAAGCGCTGTCCTGAGTGCATGCGAAGCAAGTAAATCATCACCAAGGAAGCGACCAGGCCAACCCCAGTGAAGAACCACCGCTGCCATCCACCTGCGTCTGCCAAAAATGAAAACGCGGCGCCAGGGTTGTGCACACGAACCAAATTGAAAAATGACGCCAAGGGCAAAGGTTCACCCAACTGAAAGGCACCCACCACGGCAATTTTGGTGAGTTGGTCCAAAAGCAATGTGATCAGCGCAATGCCCAACCAAAGCCAGACACCAGAGCCTGATTGGAATGCGATTTTGTTTTTAGCCATAGTGACCTACAGAGTGTTTTTGAACGCGCAAGGAATGCGTTAAGCAAACAAACGATTCTCACCACTGCCATGCAAGTTACTGTCGCAACGGCCACACAGGGTGGGATGCGCAGGATTCACACCAACATCTGGGGCGTAATGCCAGCAACGCTCGCACTTCGTGTCTTGACTGACAGAAACCTGGGCGACCAATTCGGAGCCAAGCTCCAAAATAAGTTGTGACGTGATGAACACAAACTTCAAGTCGTCGCCCAAACTGGCCAGCAGTGCATGATCTGCTGGCGCCACTTGTAAACGAACGGAAGCTTGCAAGGATGCACCCACTTTGCCATCGGCGCGCAAAGCTTCTATGTCTTTGTTCACCTGATCGCGAATTTCGCGAATGCGCGTCCATTTGGCCAACAACAAGTCGTTGGGCGTGCCCAAGTCGCTGAAGGTTTCCATGAAAATGGACTCAGAACTACCAAAGCTTTGCCAAGCCTCTTCTGCTGTAAAGCTTAAGAAAGGCGCCATCAAGCGGAGCATGGCGTGTGTGATGCGGTACAGCACGGTTTGCGCTGAACGTCGCGCCAATGAGTGGGGCGCACTGGTGTACAGGCGATCTTTTAAAACGTCCAAATAGAACGCGCCCAAATCTTCTGAGCAATAAATCTGCAGCTTAGAGACGACAGGGTGAAATTCATAAACCTTGAAGTGCGCCAAGATGTCGGCTTGCAATTGCGCAGCACGACTCAGTGCAAAGCGATCAATTTCCAAGAGATCGGCATCGGACACCGCGTCTTTGGCAGGGTCGAAGTCACTGACATTGGCCAACAAGAAACGCAAGGTGTTTCGAATTCGGCGATAGGCATCGACCACACGCGCCAAAATTTTGTCGTCGATATTCAGGTCGCCCGAGTAGTCGGTGGAGGCCACCCACAAACGCACAATTTCGGCGCCCATCTTGTCGCTGATCTCTTGGGGGGCAACCACATTGCCCAAGCTCTTGCTCATTTTGCGGCCTTGGCCGTCAGT
>JBIKOZ010000006.1:0-17585 GCA_044357745.1 Limnohabitans sp.
GGCGGTGGCACAAGCGCTGGCAAACCGTGCACCCTTCAATGTGGACACAGATTTTGCAGGTGTCTCCATTGCGGTTTACGTGCCCTTCATTTGGACTTCCAGCCCTTCAGTGCCTGCCAAAGACCTCAAAGAACTTGCCAACCTTTTGAAAAGCAACAAGTCTTTGCAATACAACTACGGCTCTACAGGTCCAGGCTCCACCATGCACGTTTTGGGTGAAGCCTACAAAAAGGAAGCCGGTATCAGCATGGAGCACATTCCCTTCAAAGGTGCTGCGCCCTTGAAGCAAGAATTGTTGGCAGGCCGACTTCAAGTCGGCGGCGATCAGTTGTCTTCATCCCTGGCAGAAGTGAAGGCTGGCACCTTGAAAGCCTTGGCCACAACAGCGTCTAAGCGAATTCCTGGTTTGCCTGATGTACCGACTGTCAAAGAGTTAGGGTTTCCAAACTTGGAGTTGGAAGGCTGGAATGGTGTGTTTGCGCCTTCCAAAACGCCCAAGGACATCATTGACCGCTTGAACAAAGAAATCATTGCGGCTGTGAAGCACCCCGATGTGGTGAAGCGCTTGACCGAACTGGGTGCTGAAGGTGTAGGCTCAACGCCTGCTGCGCAAGATGCCATGTTGCGCAAGCAGATGGATCAGTTTAGAGCCATCATTCGTGAGATGAAGCTCGAATGATCTGAGCTTTGTTATGGGTTTGGGTGGCTGCCTTTTGCAAGCCACCAAACGGGCAATTCGGTGCAGTCTTTTTCATCCAACCCCGTTTGTGCGGCGGCATTGAATTGGGCCAAGGCCAAGGCCGTCAGTGGCAGCTGCCTTTGAGTGGCCTCTGCTTGATCAAGCATGGCGCGCATGTCTTTGCGCATGGTTGAGACACTCACGGTCACTTGTTCACTTTTCTTTTGTTGCAATGTTTGAGCAATCATGGCGCCCCTGACTTTCAGCATGTTGGGGCCACCTGAGCTGTCGGACAAAATATCGATCATTCGTGCAGGGTCAATGCCCAGTGGTTCCACCAAAGACAGTGACTCACCCAGCGTTTGCCAGTAAACCATCAGGGGCAAATTAACGGCCAGCTTCACGGTTGAGCCTGCGCCATGAGCGCCAACATGTTCAACTCGCTTGCAAAGTTGATCTAGCAAAGGCTTCACTTTTTCGACATCGGCAGCATCGCCGCCTACAAAACCAAGCAACTTGCCTTCTTTGGCGGGGCCAACGCTACCGCCGACAGGACACTCTAAAAATACAGCGCCAACAGCATTCACTCTCAATGCCATTTCTTTGGGCTTAGAGGGTTTGACAGTGCTCATGTCAATGAAAATTTTGCGACCAACGGCCCCAGACAGCAATCCCTCTGGGCCTGAATACACATCGTCTAAGGCGGCTTCGTTGGTCAGAAGCGTGAGCACCACATCAACTGACTCGGCCAGCATTTTGGGCGTTGCAAGCCGTTGAGCGCCTGCATTCACCAGGCCGGTTGCTTTATCGGATGTTCGGTTCCATACACTGACGGTATGTCCGAGTGCCAAAAGGCGAGTTCCGATGGCGTTGCCCATTTTGCCGATGCCTGCAATTCCAATCTTCATGCTGTTCCCCTCATTTGTGACTGCTGATGGCTCACTTCAAAATATCGCCCATGCACAAGTACTTCATCTCGAGGTACTCTTCCATGCCATGGTGTGAGCCTTCGCGGCCCAAGCCCGATTGCTTGACGCCGCCAAAGGGTACGTGCTCTGTGGCAATCACGCCAACGTTGATGCCGACCATGCCGTATTCCAAGGCTTCGCTGACACGGAAAATTCGACCCACATCGCGGCTGTAGAAATAACTGGCCAAACCAAACTCTGTGTTGTTGGCCGCATCGATGGCTTCTTGCTCGGTTTTGAACTTGAACACAGGTGCGAAAGGACCGAAGGTTTCTTCTTTGGCGCACAGCATGTCTGAAGTGGCATTGCCAATGACGGTGGGTTCGAAGAATTGACCGTTCAAAGCCTTGCCGCCTGCCAACACCACGCCACCTTTGGCCTTGGCGTCTTCCACGTGACGAGTGACTTTTTCAAGGGCTGCAGGCTCAATCAGGGGGCCTTGCAGCACGCCGTCTTCAAAGCCGTTGCCCACTTTCAAAGCTTTCACTTTGGCGGCAAACTTTTGTACAAACGCGTCGTACACAGACTCTTGCACATAAATGCGGTTGGCGCAGACGCAAGTTTGACCTGCGTTGCGGTATTTGCTGGCCATGGCGCCCTCAACGGCGCTGTCGATGTCGGCATCGTCAAACACAATGAAAGGCGCATTACCACCCAACTCGAGAGAGAGTTTTTTCACAGTAGGTGCCGATTGGGCCATCAAAATACGGCCCACTTCGGTGCTGCCGGTGAAGCTGATGTGACGAACAATGTCGCTTGAACAAAACACTTTGCCGGCGGCAATGCTGTTGTCTGAATCGGCGGTTAGCAAATTGATCACACCAGCAGGTATGCCAGCACGAATGGCCAGTTCGCCTGCTGCCAGTGCAGTTAAAGGCGTTAGTTCGGCGGGTTTGATGACCACGGTACAGCCAGCAGCCAAAGCAGGTGCCACTTTCCGGGTAATCATGGCCAAGGGGAAATTCCAAGGCGTAATGGCCGCGCACACACCAATGGGTTGTTTCAGGACCATCAGTCGTCGGGTGTTGTCGAACTGGGGTAATGTTTCGCCATTCACACGCTTGGCTTCTTCGGCAAACCACTCGACAAAGCTGGCGCCGTACATCACTTCGCCTTTGGCTTCGGCATAGGGTTTGCCTTGTTCGGCGGTCATGATGCGACCCAGGTCGTCGACATTGGCCATCAGCAGGTCGTACCACTTGCGCAACAAAATGCTGCGTTCTTTGCCGGTTTTGCCGCGCCAGGCGGGCAGAGCGGCATTGGCGGCGGCAATGGCTTGTTGAGCTTCGGCTGCGCCTAAATTGGCCACATCGGCCAGTTTTGCACCCGTGGCGGGGTCATTGATGTCAAAACGCGAGCTGCCTTTGACCCACTGGCCATTGATCAGTGCATCAGTTTTTAAAAGAGTGGGGTCTTTGAGCAGGGCCAAAGGGGATGTTTTCATGTCCATGGGGGTCTCCTAGGGGTTTTTGGAAAGGCTTGGAAGCTGCGCCTGCAATCTTATAATGGAAAGTTGAGCCCAGTCCGGCTTTATTTAAGATACCCCTTCCATGAGCACACCTGTTATTACTGTTGCTGATATTCGCAAAACATTCCTCGAGTTTTTTGCATCCAAAGGTCATACCGTGGTGGCGTCAAGCCCCTTGGTTCCCGGCAACGACCCCACTTTGATGTTCACCAATTCGGGCATGGTTCAGTTCAAGGATGTGTTCTTGGGTTCTGACAAACGCAGTTATGTGCGTGCGGCTTCAGTTCAAGCTTGCTTGCGCGCAGGCGGCAAGCACAACGATCTGGAAAACGTGGGCTATACCGCGCGTCACCATACATTCTTTGAAATGCTGGGCAACTGGAGCTTTGGCGATTATTTCAAACGCGACAGCTTGAAGTGGGCGTGGGAGTTGCTCACAGAAGTTTATAAATTGCCAGCGGACAAATTGTGGGCCACGGTCTACATCGAAGACGACGAAGCCTACGACATTTGGACCCAAGAGATTGGTTTGCCTCCTGAACGAGTTGTGCGCATTGGCGACAACAAAGGCGGGCGCTACATGTCCGACAATTTTTGGATGATGGCCGACACCGGACCTTGCGGACCTTGCTCAGAAATCTTTTACGACCACGGTCCGGAGATTGCGGGCGGACCGCCTGGCAGCCCCGAGCAAGACGGCGACCGTTACATTGAAATTTGGAATAACGTGTTCATGCAGTTTGACATGCAGCCTGACGGCAGCGTGAAGAACTTGCCCGCACCATGCGTTGACACTGGCATGGGATTGGAACGCTTGGCTGCTATCTTGCAGCACGTGCACAGCAACTACGAAATCGATATTTTTGATGCATTGATTAAGGCTGCATCGCGCGAAACAGGCTGTGCCGATTTGCAAAACAAATCACTTCGCGTGATTGCGGACCACATTCGCGCTACCGCATTTTTGGTCAGCGATGGCGTGGTCCCTGGCAACGAAGGTCGGGGCTATGTGCAGCGCCGCATTGTGCGCCGTGCCATTCGCCATGGTTACAAGTTGGGCCAGAAGACCCCTTTCTTTCACAAGTTGGTGTCCGACCTCGTGAAGCTGATGGGTGCTGCTTACCCCAGCTTAGCCTCGCAAGAAAAACGCATCACCGACATTTTGAAAGCCGAAGAAGAGCGCTTCTTTGAAACGCTTGAAGTGGGCATGCAAATATTGGATGCCGCGCTTGAAGGTGGCGTCAAAGTGTTGCCCGGTGAAGTCGCTTTCAAATTGCACGATACCTATGGCTTCCCATTGGACTTGTCGGCAGACGTTTGCCGCGAGCGCGATTTGAGTGTGGACGAAGCTGGCTTTTCAGCGGCCATGGCGCGTCAAAAGTCCCAAGCCCGGGCAGCCGGCAAATTCAAAATGGACCGCGCCTTGGAATACACCGGTGCTGGCAATACCTTTGTAGGCTATGAAGAGCTGCAAGCAAATTCCAAAGTTTTGGCTTTGTATGTTGACGGCACACCTGCCACGGTCTTGAACGCTGGGCAAGAAGGCGTGGTGGTGCTAGACACCACACCGTTCTACGCAGAGTCTGGCGGTCAAGTAGGCGATCAAGGTTTACTCCAAACGGCTGGCGCCAAATTTGAAGTGGCCGATACTTTGAAAATCAAAGCCGATGTGTTTGGGCACCACGGCTTATTGCTAGAAGGCAGCTTGAAAGTAGGCGATGCCGTTCAAGCGCAAGTTAATTCAGATCTGCGTGCCGCCACCGTGCGCAACCACTCCGCCACGCACTTGATGCACAAAGCTTTGCGTGAAGTGTTGGGCGATCATGTGCAGCAAAAAGGTTCTTTGGTGAATGCAGAGCGCACGCGTTTTGACTTTGCGCACAACGCCCCCATTACCGACGCGCAAATTTTGGCCATTGAAGCCCAAGTGAACCAAGAAATTTGGGCCAACCCCGCAACGCAAGCGCGCGTAATGGACATTGAGTCGGCGCAAAAAACCGGCGCCATGATGTTGTTTGGTGAGAAATATGGCGAGACTGTCCGCGTGCTCGACATTGGCTCAAGCCGCGAACTTTGCGGCGGCGTTCATGTCCACCGTACCGGTGACATTGGGTTGTTCAAAGTGGTGGCCGAAAGTGGCGTGGCTGCAGGTGTGCGACGCATTGAAGCTGTGACAGGTGGCAATGCCTTGGCTTATTTGCAGAACTTGGAAGCCACTGTGTCCAAAGCCGCTGGCAGTCTAAAAGCATCACCTGCTGAATTGAACAGTCGCATTGGCCAAGTTTTAGACCAAGTGAAATCTCTGGAAAAAGAAATGGCGGCGCTGAAAGGTAAGTTGGCTTCGTCACAAGGTGACGAGTTGATGACGCAAGCCGCCGATGTCAAAGGCGTCAAAGTGTTGGCGGCATTGCTGCCTGGTGCCGACGCTAAAACATTGCGCGACACCTTGGACAAGTTGAAAGACAAACTCAAGACAGCCGTCATTGTGTTGGCTGCGGTGGAGGGTGACAAGGTTCAATTGGCCGCAGGTGTGACCGCCGACACCATTGGCAAAGTGAAGGCCGGTGAGTTGGTCAACTTTGTCGCCCAGCAAGTGGGTGGCAAAGGTGGCGGTAAGGCCGATATGGCCATGGCTGGGGGCACTGATGCCACCCACCTCAACGCAGCCTTGTCCACTGTGCAGGCTTGGGTTACTGAGCGCTTGTGATTTTTTTGGGCAAGGCAGTCAACTGAATTGAGCTTTCAAAGCTTCTGGAGGCACCATTGACTGGGTCTTTGAATTCAATGGTGTGGGCTAAAAGCTGAAGAGGTGAGTTGAAGTCATCGGGTTGATCGGCACCTCGCAGCACCTCTGGATAAAACTGATCGCCGATGAGGGGCAAACCCAAAGCGTTCATGTGGACCCTTAATTGATGTCTTTGACCCGTCACAGGTCTCAGAATGTAACGGGCCCATGCAGTTTGTTCTGCTGCGTTCATTGCACAGTTTGCGTGCGCTCTTCTTTCCACGCAATCTATCCAAGTCTCGCTGTTGAGTTCTTTCGAATCACGAATCTCATCGGCGACAATTTCACGCATCCTGAAAAACTGAGTGTCTTCTACCATCTGGCTGCGATGAACAAGCGGAAACTGAGGACTCAACGCTGAAGTTTCAGGCGCCCCTGCAATAGCTTGATAAGTTTTTTCAACCTGCCTGAGTCTGAACAGCGCTTGATAGGCGTTTCGATCTTGCGCGCGAACACTGAACACCACCAAGCCCGCTGTCTCGCGATCAATGCGATGCACGGGTGAGAGTTCTGGCAAATTCAATTGCTGCTTCAGTTGAACCAGCAAGCTTTGTTGCACATAGCGGCCGCCCGGTGTGACGGGCATGAAGTGCGGCTTGTCGGCCACCACCAAATAATCGTCTTGAAAGATTATTTTCGCCCTGAAGGGCAATTCGGGTTCGTCTTGAATGCTGCGGTAATAGTGAAGGTGAGTTTCGCGCAGCAGACTGTCTTCGGGCGCCAACACAAGCCCCGTAGCATTCAGTATGTGACCCGCTGCAAACCGCTTTTGCCATTCAGCGATTGAAACGGTACTGAATTTTTGAGATAAAAAATCAATGGCACACAGTGTGGTGTTGGCGGGAACGCCTACTGTGCTAGCCCCTACGCCATTTTGGGTAGGCGCTTTAAACGCGTTTGAAGACGACATCCCACACACCATGTCCCAATTTCAAACCCCGATTTTCAAACTTGGTCAGAGGGCGGTAGTCAGGCTTGATGGCATACCCGCCTTGATCGCTGGCGGCCGTGTTGCGCAGCAAAGGCTCAGCACTGAGCACTTCCAAAATTTGGACCGCATAAGGCTCCCAATCGGTGGCGCAATGAAGGTAGGCGCCCGGCTTGAGGCGTGCCGCCAGTTTGGCAATCAAAGGTGTCTGAATGAGTCTGCGCTTGTGATGACGTGACTTATGCCATGGGTCGGGAAAGAAAATATGCGCGCCGTCCAACGAAGCCAGTGGCAGCATGTTGTCAATCACTTCAACGGCATCGTGTTGCACGATACGGATGTTTTGAATGTCCAGTTCACCAATGCGTTTGAGCAGCGCGCCCACGCCAGCTTCATGCACTTCGCAGCACAGGAAGTGATCGTTAGGGCGAACCTTGGCAATGTGTGCGGTGGCTTCGCCCATGCCAAAACCAATTTCCAAAATAACGGGTGCAGTCCTTGCTTCTTGGCTGATCAAAGCGAAGGCCTTGGCCATGTCCAATGGTGCTGGCACATAGGGCAACAAAAACTCAGGCCCCCAAACTTCAAAGGCTTTGGCTTGACCGGTGGTGGTTCGGCCAGCGCGTTTGACGAAGCTTTTGATATTTTTGGGAAAAGCGACCGAGGCGGGCGCTTGATGGGCAGAGTCTGAAGTCATGCGTTGATTTTAATGGCTACCGTGAAGGTACTTCTTTGACCATTCTTGGGTCCAGAATGTCAGCGCGTCATCAAGACTTGTTGACCCATCGAGGGTTCCGGCAAAGTTGCGCAAACCTAATGCGCTTGCCGCTGATTGAAGTGCCTGCCACACTGCATGAGGTGAACTTAAGTCTAAAGTTTCAGCACCATTTTGTTTGGACAACTTTTCACCGTTGGCACCTAAGACCAAAGGCGTGTGCAGGTAGTGAGGGTGTGCCAAGCCCAGTGCTTCTTGCAGCAAGTACTGCCGCGCTGTGTTGTCTGTCAGGTCTTCGCCGCGCACCACATGCGTGATGCCTTGCGCGGCATCATCGACCACCACCGCCAGTTGATAAGCCCACAAGCCATCGGCCCGCTTCAAGACAAAGTCGCCTACATCTTCCAAGACATTTTGCGATTGAGTACCAAGTCGTCTGTCATGCCAATCAACCACAGGCGTGCCGCGCAATGTGCTCCACTTCGCCACATTGAATCGCCAAGCTCTTGCGGGTTTGCCATGCAGGCCTTCTCTGCAGGTGCCTGGGTAAACAGCGGCTTTGTGCCGCGCCAAAGTCAGACCTAAGGCGGCTTGCTGATCTTCAATTTCTTTGCGTGTGCATGCGCAAGGGTAGACCCAATCTTTTGCAATGAGTTGGTCGAGTGCTTGTTGGTAGCGCAAATGGCGATGTGACTGGTAGGCGACTTCGCCCTGCGCATGAAGCCCGCACAATGCCAGTTGTTGCAGGATGCTGGCTGCAGCACCGTCTGTGCAACGGGGCCCATCGATGTCTTCAATGCGAACCCACCATTCTCCCTGTGTCGCCTTTGCATCAAGCCAACTGGCAAGCGCTGCCACCAAAGACCCAGCGTGCAACTCGCCTGTAGGCGAGGGCGCAAATCTTCCGCGATTCATGCCTGCTTAAAGTGCAGCGAGCGCCAGTTCCAAGCCGGAAATAAACGCATCTTCTACGCGGTTGCCAAGGCACCAATCGCCGCACAAACCGATGCCTTGTTTTTGACTCAGCATATGGCTGGCACCCAGCGGCTGCAAAGTTTTGGCAAATCGCCAGCGATGCAAATCGGTATGGGCAGGCGTGGCACGTATGCCTGTAATTTCAGAAAATGCCTTGAGCAATTTGGCTTGCACGCGTTCTGGAGAATCTTCCAAGTGTTCTTGTGACCACGCTGAGCTGGCCTGAATGGTCCAGCGTTCAATGAGGTCGCGGCCAGGCTTGGAGGATTCGCGGGCCAGCCACGCCACTCGGTGGTGCACACTGCGCGCCGCATTCCACTGGGGGCCAAGAGTGATGAGTCCGGGCTGTGCTGCGTTGGGAAATGCCACCATGAGCGTCCAGCAAGGTGCAACTTGAACACGGCTTAAGGCCGCTGCGTTTTCCATTTTAATTTTGGAGGTGCGCAGCAAATCAATGGCTTGATTAGAAGGGATGGCCAGTAACACTTGGTCAAAACCACTGAATACCGATTGCGCACCTTCGGGCTCTTCGCTGTGAAGCTGCCAGAGCTCGGGCAGCAGTGTGTCGCGTTCTATTTTGAAGACCTTGGATTCGAAGTGAATGGTGTCTGTTTGCACCAAGGGCTGGGCCCAAGCTTTGACCAATGCATTCATACCCGGGGTGGCCACCCAATGTTTGTCTTGGGTGTGACGGGCAGCCTCAATCACGCGGCCCATGGCGTCAAGCACGCGCACCGCATTGGCGCTCCAAGGCTTGCAAATATTAGGCGTTGTGGCCAATGCTTGCGCAAATCGATCATCGCGGACAGTGAAGTATTGAGCGCCATGATCGAAGCTGCCAAAGCTAGAGGAGCGCGTCGACATGCGACCACTGGCACCTCTGCTTTTTTCAAAGACCGTCACGCGGTGGCCCGCTTGCATGAGCGTGCGAGCGCAGGCAATGCCAGCCATGCCTGCCCCAATGATGGCGAAGTTTTGTATCGGTTTTTTCATTGTGTTTGTTTTTGTCATGGGGCTACTCTACACGCGATGATGGGGTTGGAGCAATGCTTGTTTGGTCCTGTCTTGTTTCAATTGGGATAACCACCAACTTAAAGCATGACCTTCACCTTGACCATGAGTTTGCCGCCAAGCAAACTCTAATTGGCTGATGCGGGTGACTTGGCTTACTTTTTTGGCCACCAAACGGCCACTTTCCAAATAGGGACGTGCCAAGCTTTCGGGTAGAAATCCGCCACCTAAGCCGCGCAGTTGGGCTTCTAACTTGGTCGGCATATCGGGCACTGTGAGAACGTCTTGACCGCCCAAAAGGCCGATGGTCAAGCCTTCCCCCCTTGGCACTGAATCGGCCACTGCAACGGCCCGGTATTGTTGGATCACTGAATCACTCAATGGCTCGACTGCGGTTGCCAAAGGGTGGTGTGGTGCCACCGCATAAACAAAGCTTACTTTTCCCAAGGGTTCACGCCTCAATTCCGAGTGGGTGCCGGCAGGCAAGAACACGCCCAATGCCAAATCGGACTGGCCCGATTGAAGGGTGGCCAATGTACCTGATAGGGTTTCATAGCGAATGCGCAGCCGGGTGGGTGGACTGAGTGCTAAAAACGATTCGCACAGCTCCATCACGACCGACCGGGCAATGACACTGTCGACCGCCACAGTGAAAACCGACTCCCAGCCCGTGGCCACGCGCTTGACACGGTTGGCCAAGGCGTCCACATCTTTAATCAACCGCTTGGCCTCGCGCAGCAGCTCTTTGCCTGCAGCCGTGGGCTTGGCCTGGCGGCTGCTACGGTCAAACAACAGCACATCGAGGGCGTCCTCAATTTGACGAACCCGGTAGGTGAGGGCGCTGGGAACCAAGCCCCGCTGGCGAGCCGCAGCTGCAAAGCTGCCTGTTTCTTCAATCGCCAGCAGCATGCTGAGGGCATCGGGGTTGAGGAAATCTCGTGGGGCAGTGCTCATGCGGATTGGTGTGAATTTAAATTCAAATAATTTGAATGATAACGACAAATTATGATTTTTTTAGTGAAACCCTTTCAATTTAAAGTCCAGCCATCGCATTTCAAATGTCTAGGAATTCAAATGCTTCAAATTCGCCGATCAGCCGAACGCGGCTATGCCGATCATGGCTGGCTCAAATCGTTTCACAGTTTCTCCTTTGCGGGCTATTACGACCCTGCCTTCATGGGCTGGGGCAACTTGCGCGTGATCAACGAAGACCGCATTGCACCTGGAACTGGGTTTGGCACCCATGGCCACAAGGACATGGAAATCATCAGCTACGTTTTATCTGGCAACTTGGCCCATAAAGACAATATGGGCAATGTCAAAGGCATCCCGCCCGGCGATGTGCAGCGCATGAGCGCTGGCAAAGGTGTGATGCACAGCGAGTTCAACCATGCCGAGGGTGAGACCACGCACTTTTTTCAAATTTGGATTGAACCCAATGTGATGGGCATTGCGCCCAGTTATGAACAAAAAACGGTTCCAGCATTGAGCAAACGCGGTGCCTTGAAAGTGGTGGCGTCGCTGCAAGGTGAGGGGGATGCCGTGCAGATTTCTGCCGATGCCACGGTGTATGCCGGCTTGTTGGATGGCGAAGAGCAAGCTGCGCTGACGTTGAACCCTGCGCGCAAAGTTTATGTGCACCTCATTCGCGGCGAGTTGCAGGTGAATGGACAAGCATTGAAGGGGGGTGATGCCGCTCTCATTCAGGCTGAATCGAATCTTGAACTGACACACGGCAAGGATGCCGAGGTCGTGGTTTTTGACTTGGCTTCTTCTTAATCAGAAGCTGTATTTTTTCATTTCTTTAGGAGTACTCTCATGGCTAAAACAGTCGTTCTTTATCACTCAGGTTACGGCCACACACAGCGCGTGGCGCAGTTCGTTGCAGAAGGCGCCAATGCGGCTTTGATCGCCATCGACGCGGATGGCAACATCACCGATGCGGACTGGGAAGCTTTGGACGCGGCCGACGCCATCATCTTTGGCTCGCCCACCTACATGGGCATGGCTTCATGGCAGTTCAAGAAAATTGCAGATGCCTCCTCCAAGCGTTGGTTCACATCGGCTTGGAAAGACAAAGTGGCTGGTGGGTTCACAATTTCTGCCAGCCCCAGTGGCGACAAGCTGTCCACCCTTCAATACTTCATCACATTGGCCATGCAACAAGCCATGATTTGGGTGGGCCAGCCTTCACTGAACGACGGTACTGTGAACAGAATTGGCTCCAATTCTGGTGTGATGGCGCAAGTAGGTCCTACCAGCCCCGCGGAAGAAATTCCACAAGGCGACTTGGACACGGCCAAGGCTTATGGTGCCCGTGTGGCGGCAGTGGCTGCTAAGTTGCGCGGCTGAGCAAAGGAAGCCCTTCAATGGGCTTCACTGTTTCTAAATCGATGTCGACAGCGCGGCGGCCATCGAACACAAAGCAGCCACCGTCGAAGTGCGAGCCATCTGTTTCTTCAAAGTATTTCAAAATGCCGCCCTCTAGCTGGTAAGTGTGGGGCAGGCCGTTTTGTTGCATGTAGATGGCCGCTTTTTCACAGCGAATACCGCCGGTGCAAAAACTGATGATGGTTTTGTCTTTCAGTTCTTCTTTGTGGGCCATTAAGGCATCGGGAAACTCTGTGAATTTGGTTAGGCGCCAATCGATGGCGCCTTTGAAAGTACCTTCGTCAACTTCGTAGTCGTTTCGTGTGTCCAAAATGACCACGGGCCTGCCGTTGTCGTCAAAACCCTGATCTAACCAGCGCTTGGCGGTAGCCGGTGTGACGGCGGGGGCTCGGCCTTCAGTGGGGCGAATGGTCGGGTGGTTCATGCGAATAATTTCACCCTTCACCTTGACCAGCATTTTTTTAAATGGCACGGTATCTGACCAGCTTTGTTTGGGCGCAATGTCAGAAAACCTAGGATCTGTGTGGAGTTCGGCCACAAAACCTCTTACATCCTCGACAGGGCCTGCCAAGAATAAATTAATTCCTTCCTCGGCCAGCAAAATCGTGCCTTTCAGGTCACGTTTTAAGCAGCGTTCCAGTAGCACAGGGCGTAGTTCGGGCGCGTCGGGCAGCGGCACAAACTTGTAGCTGGAAATATTCAGAAATTTGTTCACCCCCGTATTGTAGAAAACATCCAAAGCAGCTTCTACAATGGGCCTATGTTTGTTCATTTGCGCCTCCATTCCGAGTTTTCCATCGTCGATTCCACCTGTCGCATTGACGATGTGGTGAAGGCTGCGGCAGACGACCAGCAGCCGGCTTTGGCCATCACTGACCTGAGCAATCTATTTGGCGCCATCAAGTTTTACAAGGCTGCGCGCGGCAAGGGTGTTCAGCCCATTTTGGGTGCTGAAATCTTTTTAGAAGGTTTGGGTGCCGACCCGCTGGCTTTATCGCGGGTCATGGTACTGGTTCAAAACTCACAGGGCTATTTGAACCTGTCAGAGTTGCTGGCGCGCGCCTGGACGCAAAACATGGTGAAGACCCATGCCGTGGTCAAACTGGCCTGGCTTGAAGAATTGTCGGAAGGTTTGATTTTGCTGTCTGGCGCGCAAGCTGGGCCCGTAGGTCAGGCCTTGGTCCAAGGCGATACTTCCCGCGCTGCCGAAATTGCGTTGCAGCTAGCCTCTATTTTCACGCACCGTTTCTATTTGGAATTGCAGCGTGCGGGGCGGCCTGAAGACACTGCCCATGTGGTCGAGGCTGTGAAATTGGCTTCGCGTTTAAGCCTGCCCGTCGTGGCCACGCACCCTGTTCAGTTTTTAACCGAAGACGATTACGAATCGCACGAAGCACGTGTCTGCATCGCTGATGGCGAAATTTTGGGCAATCAGCGCCGTGTTCGCAAGTTCACACGCGATCAGTATTTCAAGTCATCTGCTGAAATGCAAGCGCTGTTTGCCGATGTGCCCAGTGCCTTGGCCAACGCGGTTGAAATTGCCAAGCGATGCAACTTGTCTTTGGTCTTGGGCAAGCCTCAATTGCCCAATTACCCAACCCCCTTGACCGATGGCAAGCCCATGCCCATCGAGGATTATTTCCGCTTGTTGTCGGTGCAAGGTTTGGAAGAGCGCTTGGTGCATTTGTACCCCGACCCTGCCAAACGTGAGGCCGAGCGCCCGCGTTATACCGAGCGTTTGGAATTTGAGATCAACACCATCTTGAACATGGGCTTCCCAGGTTACTTTTTGATTGTGGGTGACTTCATCAATTGGGCTAAGAAAAATGGCTGCCCCGTGGGGCCCGGTCGAGGTTCCGGCGCCGGTTCCTTGGTCGCTTATTCTTTGAAAATTACCGATCTCGATCCGCTGCAATACAACTTGCTGTTCGAGCGTTTCTTGAACCCTGAGCGGGTGTCTATGCCCGACTTTGACATTGATTTTTGTCAAGCCAATCGCGATCGCGTGATTGACTACGTCAAAGACAAATACGGCCGTGATGCCGTCAGTCAAATTGTCACCTTTGGCACCATGGCGGCGCGAGCCGCCATACGTGACGTGGGCCGTGTGCTCGACATGAGCTACATGTTCTGCGATGGCATCAGCAAACTCATTCCCAACAAGCCGGGCCAGCACATCACCATCGATGGCGCCATCAAGGTCGAGCCTATTTTGGCCGAGCGCTTAGACAAAGAAGACGATGTCAAAACCTTGTTGGCGCTGGCGCAAAAACTTGAAGGCATGACCCGCAACGTGGGCATGCACGCTGGCGGTGTTTTGATTGCACCTGGCAAGCTCACAGATTTTTGCCCCTTGTACCAACAGCCAGGCAGCACTTCAGCGGTGAGTCAATACGACAAAGACGACGTGGAAGCCATTGGCTTGGTGAAGTTTGACTTCCTGGGCTTGGCCACTTTGACCATTCTGGAGTTGGCTCGCGACATGATCGTGAAGCGCCACAAGGGCCAAGAGAATTTCGCGTTTGAGAATATTCCGCTGGACGATGTGGCCACCTACAAATTATTTGCCGATGGCCGCACCGAGTCTGTGTTCCAGTTTGAAAGTCGCGGCATGCAGGGCATGTTGAAAGATGCACGGCCTTCGCGTTTAGAAGATTTGATTGCTCTCAACGCCTTGTACCGTCCGGGCCCTATGGACCTGATCCCGAGTTTTGTGGCACGTAAACATGGCCGTGAGGTGGTGGAATATCCACACCCCTTGGTCGAAAAAGTGCTGTCCGAGACCTACGGCATCATGGTCTACCAAGAGCAAGTGATGCAAACCGCGCAGGTGCTGGGTGGCTATAGCTTGGGTGGCGCCGATTTGCTACGCCGTGCCATGGGCAAGAAAAAAGCCGAGGAGATGGCCGAGCACCGTGAGATTTTCCGCAAAGGTGCTGAGGTCAACGGGTTGTCTGAAGCCAAAGCCGACGAAGTCTTTGATCTGATGGAAAAGTTTGCAGGCTATGGTTTTAACAAATCACACGCCGCGGCTTATTCATTGTTGGCTTATCACACCGGGTGGCTCAAGGTTCATTTCACGGCAGAGTTTTTCTGCGCCAACATGACCATTGAAATGGACGACACCGACAAACTCAAGGTGTTGTTTGAAGATGCGTTGAAGTTCGGCATCAGCTTCGATCCACCCGATGTCAATCGCGGCACGCACCGCTTTGAGCCGGTCTCCGATAAAGTCATTCGGTATGGATTGGGTGCCATCAAGGGCACGGGCCAACAAGCCATCGATGCCATTGTCAAAGCGCGAGAGGAGGGGGGTCCCTTCACCAGCTTGTTTGATTTTTGTGTCCGCGTAGACCGGAGCCGTTTGAACAAACGCACAGTGGAAGCCTTGGTCAAGGCAGGCGCCTTTGATGCCTTGCAACGTAACCGTGCTTCCTTGGCGGCCTCCATTGATCGCGCATTTGATTTTTCTACAGCCACTTCCGCCAATGCCAATCAGGGCGGCCTGTTCGACATGATGGGCGATGACGCACATGGCTCTAGCACGCAAGAGCCCGACTTGGTGGACATGTTGCCTTGGGGTGTGAAGGAGCAGCTCACCCATGAAAAAACGGCCGTTGGTTTTTACTTATCAGGTCATTTGTTTGATGCGGTGGAACGTGAGGTCCGCCTGTTTGCCAAGCGCAAAATTGACGATCTGATTGACAGCCGCGAGCCACAATTGTTGGCCGGTATTGTGAGCGACTTGCGAGTCATCAATGGCCAGCGCGGTAAGCTGGCCATCTTTAAACTCGACGACAAAAGTGCGGTCATGGAAGCCACGGCCGACGAGGCCATGATCAATGCCAATCGTCATTTGCTGAAAGACGATGAACTGGTCATTGTGATGGCCAAGATGCAGGCCGATCGTTTCTCTGGTGGCTATCGTTTGTCAATTCAGCAAGTCTGGGATTTGCCATCGGCGCGTTGCCGTTTCGGCAAGTTCTTGCGCGTCTCTGTCAATGGCCGCGCACCCGAGGTGGAGAAACTGGTGAAAGCCTTTCCCCCTCAACGCGAAATGACAGAGCAAGGTGAGCTGCTCAGAGGTTTGCCGGTGCGCTTGAAGTTGGAACGCAAAGCAGACAGTTTTGCGGCCAGCGCTGAATTGCTATTGGGCGAGCAAGCTAAATTTTTCCCAAGCGACGCAGCGCTCTCAAGCTGGATTGCGCAAGCCGATCAAGGCAAAGCCGAAATCGTTTACGAAATTTAATTGGTTTCAGAGGCAAATAATTGGGGTCAGATCAACATTAATTTTTTGTGATTCGCAGCGACCTATGCGCTAAGTAAATTAATGTTGATCTGACCCCAATTATTTGCCTCTGAACCCAATTAATCTTTCGGGCGGAAGCTAATTTCTAGCACGGGGGGTACTCGGCCATCTTCGTCGCGGGGCAGGGTGGCGGTTTTGTCGATGGCTTTTAGAACGGCCTCATCCCAAGACTTGTTGCCGCTGCTGGCCAAAAGTTTGCGGCTGAGGATGGTGCCATCGGGGGATGTGCGGACTTCAACTTCGGCTTTGGGGTTGCTTGTCACATCTTCGGTAAAGGTGATGTTGGGTTTGATTCGCGCGCGAATTCGACCGGCATAACTGGCGGAGGGGCCTGATGACCTCAAGGCGGCACCCTTGGCGTTTTCATCGCCTGATGCGCCAGCCATGCCTTGCATGCGTTTGAGGTTCTCGTTGCGAAGTGCCTCAGCACGTTTTTCTTCAGCCGCTGTTTTCTTGGCGTCTTCTTTGGCTTTGGCGGCGGATTCCTTTTTCAAGGCCTCTTCTTTTTTCTTCTTCTCGAGATCCTTGGCTTTGTCTTTGTCTAATTTTTCTTTCGCAAGTTTCTCTTTTTCAAGTTTCTTTTTCTTCTCTAACTCTGCCTCTTTTTTGTCTTCAATTTTCTTCTTCTCTTTTTCCTTTTTCAGCGCAATGTCGGCCGCTTCGCGTTCAGCGGCGGCATTCACCTTGGGTGCTGCGGGAGGGCTAGGTTCTGGTTTGGGTTCAGCCTTGACGGGCTCTGGCCGTTTGACAGGCTCGGGTGGCTTAGGTTCAGGCTCATTGGCGGCAGGCGCGGCTTCAGCGGGCACCGCAGACCACAACTCTGCCGACGCCGATAAAGTGTTGGGCTCGGTCTTCCATTGAGTGCCCCAAGTCAGCGCCAACAGTAGCAGTAAATGTATGAACAGTGCAAATACCAGTGAGCGACCCAAACCGCCGACCGGTGGGGGTGCAAACTCGTTGTAGGCAATGGCATTCATGCGGTGAAATAAAGCATCAATGAAGAGTCAATCAGCTTAGGGTGCCAACTGCACAGACAAGCCCACTCGCTGGATGCCAGCGCGCTGCAGTGTGTCCATGACCTTGACCACCATCTCGTACTTCACATTTCGATCGGCGCTGATCACCACCGCCGTGTTGGTCTGGCCTGTTTGTGCCACGCGCACCAAGTTGGCCAAGCTGTCTAAGTTAATTTTCTGAGTCTTCTTGTCGTTCACCATTTCAAGACTGTCATCCTTTTGAACCACAATTTGAATCACTTGATCGGGTTGCTTGGCCGCTTTGCCCACGCTGGGCAAATCCACCACGCTGGGTGTGATCATGGGCGCTGTGACCATGAAAATAATGAGCAGTACCAAC
>JBIKOZ010000177.1:0-4671 GCA_044357745.1 Limnohabitans sp.
ATCACATCGATGAAGGGCACCATGTTGATTTCATTGATGGTGCGCCGTCCGCGGCCGCGAGAGGAAAGAGCAGGCATGTGTGTGCTCCCTGAAAATCAGTGACCGGAGGCTGAGGGGCCAGAACCAGAGGTTCCTGCGCCCGTTGAGCCCCCTAAGCTTCTTTGCAAGATGTTGGAAAACTCTTCAATGAAAGTTTCCAGTTTGATGGCGATGCGGTCAATGTCGCGCGCAAATCGGTTGTAGGCCACCACCGCAGGGATGGCGGCGAACAAACCAATGGCGGTGGCCACCAAAGCTTCGGCAATGCCAGGTGCTACGCTGGCCAAGGTGACTTGTTGCATGCTGGCCAGACCCGTGAATGCGTGCATGATGCCCCACACGGTACCAAACAAACCGACATAGGGCGAGACAGAACCCACGGAAGCTAAAAACGACAACTGAGCTTCTGCAACGTCCATCTCACGCTGAAAACTGGCGCGCATAGCGCGACGTGCGCCATCCAGCAAGGTGCCGGCATCTGAAATGCGGCGCTCGCGCAGTTTTTGATACTCACGCATGCCGCTGGCAAAAATGCGTTCCATGGGGCCCGACAGTTTTGAATTTTGAACAGCTGCAGAAAACAAATCGTTCAAACTGGTGCCCGACCAAAACTGCTGCTCAAACTCTTCATTCAAAGTTTGAATGCGTTTGATGGCTGTGAGTTTGCGCACAATGGCGGCCCAGCTGGCAATAGAGATGGCCATGAGGATGACCATGACGATCTGGACAACAAAGCTTGCGTGCAAGACCAGCTGAATGATGGACATGTCTTGGTTCATTGAAGTGCTTCCAAAATCTTGGCCGGAATGCGGCCGGGTTTCATGGTTTGGCTGTCGACCCAGCCAATTCGTATCGTGCCTTCGGCGAGCAGTTTGCGTTCGCCATGGCGGGTGTGCCAAGCTTGCTGTGACAAAACCAAGCTGGCTCGGCCAATGTCAGAAGATTGCGCAGTGACATCGAGTAAATCATCCAAACAAGCAGGCGAATGGTATTTCAGGTGCGATTCACTCACCACAAACATGCCGCCACTCTCGTCCTTCAAAGATTGCTGCTCAACCCCTAAAGATCGCAGCCACTCTGTGCGAGCCCGTTCAAAAAACTTCAAGTAGTTGGCGTAAAAAACAACACCACCCGCGTCAGTGTCTTCCCAATAAATTCGAATGGGAAAAGTAAAGACCGGCTTCATGCGCGTGCGCGGCCAGCCTGCCGGTCGGCCTGAACTTCATGGGGACGAAGCTGCGGTGCTAAACCTTCCAGCACTGCGTTGACATATTTGTGGCCATCGGTACCACCAAATTCTTTGGCCAGCTCGATGCACTCGTTCAAGGTAACGCGCCAAGGCACATCGAGGCAATGTTTCATTTCAAAAACACCCATCCACATCGCAGCGCGTTCAATAGGAGAAATTTCAGCCATGCTGCGATCGAGCAAGGGCAGGATGAGCATGTCTAATTCTGAAGATTGCGCTGCACAACCATACAAGAGGGCATCGTAGTGCGCAGAGTCGGCCTTGTGAAAGCCAGATAAATCACGTGTGAACACATCGATGTCGGCCACTTCGTTTTTGCCAACCAGAACTTGGTAAAGAGCTTGCAATGCAAATTCGCGGGCACGACTGCGCGCTGATTTGCTGGCAGATTTGCCAGGTTTTCGGATGGCAGGCTTGCTGGGCGTTGCGGCCAGCGCAGAAGCTGCGGTATTTTCAGACAACTCGCTCATGCAAGTTCCTCGTCGTCCAGCTCATCTTCACCCACTGACAGATCTTCCATGAGCATGGCCATCTCAACGGCAACGCGCGCGGCATCCCGCCCCTTTTCGGTTTGACGCGCTATGGCTTGCGCTAAATTTTCGGTAGTGAGGATGGCGTTGGCGATGGGCACGTTGTAATCAAGCGCAATGCGGCTGACGCCCGCGCCAGACTCGTTGGCCACCAATTCGAAGTGATAGGTTTCGCCGCGAATGATGCAGCCCAAGGCCACCAAGGCGTCGTACTCGCCGCGCTCGGCCATGGCTTGCAAAGCAATGGGGACTTCTAACGCGCCAGGCACTAACACGTGATCGATGTCGTGCACGCCCAGGTCCTCTAGTTCGCGAATGCAAGCCACCGCCAATGCATTGGTAACACCTTCGTTAAAGCGAGCCTGAACGATGCCGATGTGCAACCCTAAGCCGTCCAACTCTTCTGTAATACCTTTGTCAGCGCCTTGCATATTCATTCCTTAGGGATGTAACCTGTCACCTCAACGCCGTAACCCGCCATGCTGGGCATGCGTCGGGGCTGGCCCATGAGTTTCATTTTTTGAACGCCACACTCGCGCACAATTTGCACGCCCACACCGTATGTGCGCAAGTCCATTTTACTTTTTTGTGGCGCTTGGGCTGAGCGTGCGCGGCCTTCAAATTGCGCGAGCAACTGATCTGCACTCTCGCCGCAATTGAGCAGCACAGCAACACCATGGCCTTGTTTGTTGATGTAGTTCAGGCTGTTTTCTAAACTCCAAGAATGCATGACGCGTCCCACTTCAAGCACATCAAACACCGACAGGGGCTCGTGCACGCGCACAGGCACTTCCGAATCGGCATGCCATTTGCCTTTGACCAGTGCCAAGTGCAAAGACTGGCTGGTCTTGTCTTTGAACGCGTGGGCTGTGAATTCGCCATGGGCAGTTTGCAAAATGCGCGTGCCGACTTTTTCCACAAGCGATTCGGTGCGACTGCGGTATTCGATGAGGTCGGCAATGGTGCCAATTTTCAAGCCGTGCTCTGCTGCAAATAGTTGCAGGTCGGCCAAGCGTGCCATGGTGCCATCGTCCTTCATGATTTCACAAATGACAGACGATGCGCTGCAGCCGGCCATGATGCCTAAATCGCAACCCGCTTCGGTGTGACCTGCGCGCATCAACACGCCGCCGTCAACGGCTTGCAAGGGGAAAACGTGGCCAGGTTGAACCAGGTCTGAGGCTTTCGCGTTGGGAGCGACCGCAGTTTTGACGGTCAATGCACGGTCAGCTGCGGAAATGCCTGTGGTGACGCCTTCAGCGGCTTCAATGGAGACTGTGAACGCGGTGCTGTAAACCGTGCCATTGCTGGCTGCCATGGGCGGCAATTTAAGGTGCTCGCAGTGCTTGCGCGTGAGTGTCAAGCAAATGAGACCACGACCATAGCGGGCCATGAAGTTGATGGCTTCTGCGCTGATGTGATCGGAGGCAATGAGCAAGTCGCCCTCGTTTTCGCGGTCTTCATCGTCCACCATGATGACGATGCGGCCCGCGCGAAGGTCTTCAACAATTTCTTCAATCGGGGAAATTTGAACAGGCGTCAGTTGACGGCCAGAATTCGTACTCATGTCACTTCTTTCACGATTGCGCAGCAGCCAGAGGGGCTGATGCGGCTGAATTGGCGGATGCATCGTTGCTCAGCATGCGCTCAACATAACGTGCAATCAAATCGATTTCTAAATTAACCGGGCTGCCCGTTTCAAGGGTACACAGCGCCGTGTTGTTGACAGTATGGGGGATCAGGTTGATGCTGAACTCGCAGCCGTTTGGAAGATCGGCCACTTTGTTCACAGTGAGGCTCACGCCGTTGACAGTGATCGAGCCTTTGTAGGCTAGATATTTGCCAATGCTTGCAGGCGATAAAACGCGCAACTCCCAGCTTTCACCCACCTGCGCAAAATGCGTGACATGACCCATGCCATCGACATGGCCGGAGACAATGTGGCCACCTAGACGGTCGTGCGCGCGAAGGGCCTTTTCCAAATTAACTTTGCCGACTTGGTTAAAGCCACAGGTTTTGTCCAATGACTCGGCAGAAATATCGATGGTGAATTGGTGGGCTGCCAGATCGAATGACGTGACCGTCATGCAGGCGCCGTTGATGGCAATGCTGTCACCCAGGCCGACGTCGTCCAAGTAGCCCGCGGGGACCTCAAGGGTGATTCGCTTGCCATGGCTTAAAGAGCTGCCCAGGTCGTGGAGGGCGGCGATGCGCCCCACGCCGGTGATGATTCCGGTAAACATAGGGCGCTATTTTCGCAGGGATTGGGCCTGTTTAGGCCTTGACCCTGGCTAAAACCCGCAAATCTTTGCCGATTAATTGCGTTTCGGTGAACTCAAGCGTCAGAGCCTGAGATAAATCATGAAGGGGTCCCCATTCCGCCATCCCTTGGCCCGGCCCCAGCATCTTGGGGGCCAGATAAACCAAAAATTCATCGACGCAAGACGCTCGAATGAGAGAGCCATTGAGTTTGTGGCCAGCCTCAACGTGGAGTTCGTTGACTTCTCGTCGGGCTAAGTCGGTTAACAAAGCGGCTAAATCGACCTTGCCGTGGGGGTTGGGCAGCAAGGTGACATGCGCACCCTTCGACTCTAGCGCTGCGCGTTTGGCTGGATCGTCAACTGCCGCATAAAGCCAGACTTGACGCGGTGTGGCGGCCTCAGGCCCACTGTGGCTAAAGAGCTGAGCTCTGGGAGGTGTTTCTAGTCGACTGTCAACAATGACCAGGTGCGGCATGCGTGGCGATTTGTCTAAGTCGGGGCAGAGCCGGAGGTCAAGCACGGGGTCGTCCTTCAAGACGGTGCCGATGCCCGTGAGAATGGCGCAAGCGCGGGCACGCCAAGCGTGGCCATC